>JAYWDF010000896.1:0-9180 GCA_043779985.1 Akkermansiaceae bacterium
GTCGTCGCCGCGGTGTGGACCGGCGGGCCGACTTGCGACTCGGCAGGTGCATAGTAAGTATAATAACTGGTGTAGTATTGATACTGACTGTCGCTCCGCACATCCACGTTGTTGAGCACCACTCCAATGACCGTGCCACCAACGTTTTCAACCGCTTGCTTCACGCGGAGCAGCATGTTCCGCGGGAGCTTGCGGTGCTGGACCACGATCATGGTGAGGTCAACTTCACTTGCGAGCACCGACGCATCACTGACCCCAAGGATCGGCGGACTATCCACGAGCACAAGGTCGAAGCGCTGCTTCACGTCCTGAATCAGTTCAGACATCCGGCGTGAGTTGAGGATCCCCGCGGCATCCGCAGGCAGGATCCCAGAAGGCATGAAATATAAGTTGTCGACCGGAGTTTGCAAAATGACATCTTCCAACATCAACTCTGTAGTCAGGTAGTTAGTTAGACCGACGGAGTTGTTGATATCGAAAAATGTATGCAGACGAGGACGGCGCAAGTCGGCATCAATCATCAGGGTGGTGTAACCGCCCTGCGCACAGATATAGGCAAGATTGACGAGAGTCGTGGATTTTCCTTCTCCCGCGCCGCCTGAGACCACGGTGATCGCGTTGTCTTCCGGGTTCTTACGATTGAACTCAATGTTCGTGCGCAGGATTCGATAGGCTTCGGCATCAGGGCTCATGCCACTTTGTTTGTGGAGAATGCCCACGTCTTTCGGAATCACGGCAAGCACAGGCACTTGAAGATAGCGCTCCACATCTTCGAGACTCTTCACCGAGGTGTCGAGATACTCTAGGAAGAATGCAATGCCGACGCCGAAGATTAATCCAACCACGGCACCGAGAACCAAATTGAGAGTCACGTTAGGACTCACAGGACTTTGGGAGATCTGGGGCTCTTCATGCACCACGATACTCTCATCGGGCATTTTCCGGGTGATCGTCTCACCGATTTGTTTCAGCCGCATCGTCTGGAGAAGTTGCTGGTCGGTCTCGAAGTCCCGTTTCGCATCCACATAGTCCTGGGCATCGAGGCCACGCTTGATGGCCTCCTCTCGGGAGTCATCCTTCATCACGGCCACCTTCGCCAAGCGATCGGTCGCCATGTCCAATTGGGCTTGGAGCGTCGCTCTCAAGTTGACGACTCCTTCGTCGAGCTGCCGCTTCATGGCTTGGATTTGATCGGCAGCCGCTAACACCGTCGGATGTCGATCTCCCAAGCCATTGATTTTGAGGGTATCGAGAGTACGCTTTGCGTCATTATATTGCGGCAGGAGACTCTTGATCACGTTTTCCGGTAGATTCAGACCACCGGCGTAGACCATCAGATCGTCGCTTTTGTATTTTAACAAGCTGTTAATCTGGCTCTCGAGCTGCATTTTGTCCTGCTCAAGTTGGTTATAGGTCTGAAGCGCATTCCGTGCGCCTTGGTCTTCGTCAACCCCGGATTGACCGTAAAACGAGTCCTGCCCCTTATAAATGATGCCTTTTGTTCGCACAATTGTCGCGAGCACCTTGCGGCGCTCTTCGACTTTATCTTCTTGGTCGCGCACCGCCTTGTTCAGTTCATACAACGCGCGATCCGCATCCCGAGTTTCGATTTCCGAGCGATAGGCCTTGTAGGCACGTGCCACTTCAGCCGTCACATCGCGGGCGTCTTCCTTGTTGGTGTGTCGGACGGTGATGGATATCAAGTCGGTTCCGCGAATATTCTGAGTATTTACGATGCCTTTCAGAATTCGAACTGCAGTGTCCTTGTCGGTGCCCCAGCGGGTTACCAAGTCCAAGCTCTCCACCACTTTTGCAAGCGAATTGCTACTTTTGATCTTCTCGAATTCCGTCCCAAAGAACTGCGCCGTCATTTGGCCTGCACCGGATGCCTCACCCATGGACGCCCCCAACGGAGACATCCCGACGGACCTGGGCTTCACCTCGATCGTTGCCGAGCTCTCATATTTCTTCGGCATCACATAGGTGATCACAGCCGCAGTCATGAACACGAGAAGGAGCGTCAGAAGAATGATGCCGTAGCGGTTTTTAATGACCTGCCAGTAGTCTACCGCATGCAGCGCGGCCTCATTTTGTTGCGGCGATGAGTTGTTCATTTAGAGCAGTATTTCACAGTTTGTATGGAGTTCCAGTTGAAATAAAAACTCCCGCAATGAAAGACATTGCGGGAGTTCCAGATCACTTAAAGGGTAATTTGAATAGAGTCTTCGGGTTTAGGAGAGCAAGCAGATCAAAACTCGGCGCTCACTCCAATGCTGATCCGGTTCCGGGTGTAGTCTTGGAACTGGATATCAGAGCTGGACTCCGTAAAGTTGTAGGACACCGTGCCGGTTAGGTAGTCGTTGAATTTGACCGAGAGCCCGATGTAGGCGTTAATCAAATCCGTGCTTAGATCCGAGACACCTGCGTTATCGGAGATTCTGCGGCCACCAGCGTAGGAGGTGGGAATGTAATCAACTCCGCCGAAAATCGACATCATCGGAGAAAGCGCATATTCCGACGACACTCCAAAGCGAAGCGTTTGAGTGTTGTCGAAAATCGACGGACCAGCGGGATGGATCTGGTAAGTGTCGTTGGATTCGATTCCATAACGAGTGTAAGCACGGACGCTCAACTGCTGAGTCACTTGGGAATTCAGAGCCAGCTCGAAGTAGGGACTGGTGTAGGAGTCTCCACCATCGATTTCATGCAACTGAATACCGCCACGGGCGATCGCAATGGTGTTCGGGCTGAAGCGGTGCTCCACACCCACCAAGAAATACTGGTCGCTGGAATCGGAAGCCGCGCCATCACCCGTTGTCTGCCCGTAGCGATAATCGCCGGTCAACACCGTTTGAGGTCCAAGCTGGTAGCGGAACTGGTTGTAAAGCTCCCACGTGAAGGTGCCGTTATTGGCCAGGTCGCTATACGAGGTCCCGGCGAGACGCAAACCCGTGTAAGTTCCCAAGCGCTCGGTCCAGCGGAAGCCGACCGAGTTGTCACTTTGCCAGTAGAAGTACTCTCCGACCTTGGCCGAAGAAGCAACGCCATAGGAGTAGTCAGGATTGAGCTCGTAGGCCACAAAGTTCCGACTGGAAAAACGAAGGCGCTCGCTGAATCGATGCGTCAAATTCACCCCCGCACGGGACTGGTTGTTGAGGTCATTGGTGCCTGCAGGCGCATCGAGGTAGTAAAGAACCCCCAACCGGACGTAGACGTCCCAGGTGGTTTGCGGGGTAATATTGACAAACGAAAGACCCACGTAAGGGTTAATGGCGACCGATCCCTGCTCATTACCATAGCTAGGAGAAATGTTGTCGTCATAGGAGGCGGTAACCCCCACGACCCATTTCAGGGGCAGGGACTCTTGCGCTTCGCTGCCTACATAATAGAGGCCCTGCGCGCCTGCGGATCCTGCGAACAGCAGGCTGGCAAATGCTAATGAAAAGTAGTTTTTCACGGAGTGGATGGGTGGGGTGGGTGAGTGTAACGTGAGATAAAGCAGTCGCCGCGAGGCCAGCGATTACTGTGGATTCACATTGGAAACGTCAGGCGGAAAGATCACGCTCGGAGGCAATTGTGGGATCAGTGGAAATCCACCAGGGCCGCCTGGAGTTGGTCCGATTGGGCCCTTACCTGGGAAATCCAGCGGATTGCGCATTGCAGCGACTTCCGAAGCGGGTGCTTTTGCATCCTTGGAATCCTTTGCACTCTTGGAACTGGCAGCGGAGTCTCCAAGGTTCGGATCCAACTTGGCAAGGACAGCCTGAACCTTCGCGAGCGCGTCAGGAGCGACGGCGACGGCACATTGCGAGACCAGGCGCATCTGCTCAGGGGCCGCAACTGCGGCAGCTTCAACAATGGCAGCAACAGTATCCGCACTCGCGGCGGATCCTTCGATGGCAGCCTTGACGATCTCACAGGCGCAACTTGGAGCGGCGGCCACTTGAGCCGAAACAATCTCAAGCACCTTGGACTGTTCTGCGGCCACCGTGTGCTTTACGGTGAGAGAGAGCTCGAGGCAATCTACCTCAGCCATCGACGGCAGAAGTCCGAGTGCGGTTCCGAGTAATACGGTGCAAAGAGTTTTTTTCATTGGGGCGGATCGGTTGCGAATGTTGGAGCGGGCAGCGGGAATCGAACCCGCATGTCTAACTTGGAAGGATAGCGCTTTACCACTAAGCTATGCCCGCATTTCCGGAGGAGATAGAACTCGCAAATTACGTTCCTTGCAAGGCTTTTTTCGACGCCTTCACATTTTTTTAAGGATATCCTTAGGGTTAGGCTACCTTTGATTTTCAAGGAGATAGGAGGTGCTTTCATCACGGAGCGATTCCCAGACAAGGCCCAAGCGGGGTGCAATATGCCAATCCCATGAGGGCAATGCAGACCAGACCACCCTAAAACCGAATCGCGGGGTGGAGTTCCGCTGGTTTTCAAGGGAACCAACGCAAGTGGCCTTTTACGACCCTACAGCCCAGTGGGATGATCCAGAAAACTCCACGGGATTTCGAACAAATTCGCCATCGCCGCGGCAAGCGCCTTCACCCCGGCGGTCTCGGTTGCATAATGTCCACCGTAGAACACGTTCAAGCCGAGCTCTTCCGCGAGGGGGTAGCTCCAGTGAGGCCCCTCCCCGGTGATGAATGTATCCACCCCGGAAGCGGCGACTCTAATGACCTCACTGCCGGCTCCCCCGGTGATGATACCTACGCGGGAAACCAAATCCGGGCCACCGGGACAAAGGTGAACCGGACCGGCCAGTGCCGTTTGCAAGCCAGTGAGGAGCGCGCCGCGAGTTCCATCCCATTCCCCGCGGATCCCGATACAAAGGCCTTTTTGGTTGAAAAACGGCTCCGTATTTTGCACCCCAATCGCCCGGGCCAGGAGGATGTTGTTCCCAAGTTCCGGATGCACATCAAGGGGAAGATGCGACGAATAGACTGCGAGTCCGGCGTCCATCGCCAGCTTGAGTTTCCGGTAAAATGGTCCGGTCACCGGCTGAACTCCCTGCCAAAACATCCCGTGGTGGACGATCAAGAGCCCAGGGCCACCCTCGGCAGCGGCTTCAATCACGGGAAGGGACGCATCCACTGCAGCCACGATCCTGCCAATTTTTCCCGCATTTGCCAGCTGGAGGCCGTTCATTGCACCGGGATAGTCGGTGACGGAGCCGGTTTGCAGCTCCAAGTCCATGCGCGCAACTACCTCTTTTAGCGAAACCATGGCTGAGCCTAATCATGGCGGCTCCAAATAACAACGTCGGGAGTCGGGGATATTTCCCTCCCCTCGCAAAATTCCTCGAGGTCGAGTCCCATGGCACTTTCCCAATAGATTGCCCCCCCTCCCCACCAGATCTCAAGACGAGCCGCATGGAGCGCATGACGGGGCAACACCAAGCGCCGCTGCAATTCCGCAGTCCAGCCGGTTTCCATCCATTCCAAATACTCCGAACCGTCGCCCGAATACAACTTGTCACCCACGATCGGAAACCCGCAACTCGCCAAGTGGACCCGGATCTGATGCATCCGCCCGGTTTCAGGAAAACAACGGATTTGCGAAAATTTCCCGGCCCCTCGCTCGAAGCGTTTTTCGACCTGAAAGCGAGTCACGCAATCCCTCCCCAGCGGACTCACCACTTGCCGCACCCAGATTCGCGATGGCCCCAGCTCGCCGGCCCGAACAATCGGTTGGACGCACTCCCAGGCGTCCATTTCCGGCCAGCCACTCACGATCGCCAGATATTCCTTCTTTGCCTGCCGCCGTTCAAAAATCTTCCCGAGGTCACGAGCGGCTTGCGTGTGTTTGGCCACCAGGACGACACCGCTGGTTTCGCGGTCCAGACGCGTGATGATCCCGAGGCACGCGCCATTCTGAATCTCGTAAGCCAGCAGCTGCTCAAGTCCGCCAAGCAGCGTCGGCTCCGGCTTCAAATTCGCCGGATGCACAATCAACGGCGCGGGTTTATCCACCACGATCCAATCGTCGCATTCATCGATTACCCGGAAATTAACCACCACCTGAAGACTCATGATCTGCTCATCGGTAATAATACGAAAAAGCCAGAGACCCGCAAGCGAGCCTCTGGCAATAGTAATCCTGGGTCAATCCTAGTGACTAGGACTTGTAGCGGAGACGCTTCTTATGGCGGTTCTGCTTCATGCGCTTTTTGCGCTTGTGCTTATTGATCTTAGTCTTACGGCGTTTCTTGATGGAGCCCATGGCAGTTGCGTTCGGGGTTAGGTTGAGGTGAAAGGATTAGGGGACGATTTTGTTGAGCGGATATTCAATGATCCCCTCTGCCCCCAGACGCTTCAGTTCCGGGATGATGTCCCTGACGACGATTTCGTCAATCACCGTCTCAACAGCAACCCAACCTTCTTCCGAAAGTTGTGAAATCGTCGGGCGGCGAAGTGACGGTAGTTTTTCGATGAGCTCGGGTAAGCGGGCCGTCGGAAAATTCATTTTCAGCCCCACTTTGCCGCGGGCGCAGAGGGCCGCTTTCAAGAGCAGGGCGATGCGATCCATCTTTTCCTTTTTCCAAGGATCCGCCGCAGCGGTGGGATTCGCGTAAAAATGGGGGAATGAAGTGAGCAGCGTGTCCACGATGCGCAGGCGGTTCGCCTTGATCGAGTCGCCGGTCTCGGTGACGTCGACGATGGCATCGACCAGATCCGGCACTTTCACCTCGGTGGCACCCCAGGAAAATTCCACTTCGGCATTGATTCCACGCTCTTTCAGGTAGCGCTCGGTGATGCCGACGCCTTCGGTAGCGATGCGCTTTCCTTCCAGATCCTCAGGCTTGCGGATCGGCGAATCTTCCGGCACCACCAACACCCAACGCGTCGGGCGTGTCGTAGCGCGGGAATACGGCAATTCCGCGAGATCCACCAAGTCGACGCCATTCTCGTAGGCCCAGTCGTAACCGGTGATTCCGCAATCGATGAAACCTTGCCCGAGATAACGTCCGATTTCCTGAGCACGGATCAAATAGAGATCGAGCTCCGAATCGTTCGAGCTCGGGCGCAGTCCCCGCGACGAGACGTAGATCTCATAGCCAGCCTTGGCAAGCAGCTCGATGGTCGGCTGTTGGAGGCTGCCTTTGGGAATCGCGACTTTCAGTGTTCGGGATGGATCCGGCATGGGGAGGCGCGGTGTATGGCCCATGCACCGAGGAATCAAGCCATGTTTTGAATTTTTTCGCCCGATCGCCGATTCGAACGGTGCCGGAGAAATAATTCCCACCCGCCCGTCGTAGGCCTCGACCGGACCTCGCGCACCGGGCAGCATCATGGCATTCGGCAGCCAGCCACCCCGCCTATGTCTCATTTTAAGATCCTACTCGTCTTCGCTGCGGGCCTCCTCTTGGCCCACGCCGAGGAGGCCAATATGCCCCCTCGGGATCCCGCCTACAAGCTGGTCTGGTCCGATGAGTTCAACCAAGACGGCCCCCCGGACTCCCGCAAATGGACCTCTGAAACGGGGTTCGTCCGTAACGAGGAACTCCAGTGGTATCAGGCGGGAAATTCCAGCTGTCACAACGGACTCCTCGTCATCGAAGCCAGACAAGAAGTGATCAAAAACCCGAATTTCCAAAAGGGTTCCGCCAATTGGAAAAAGAATCGCGTGACCGCGCCATTCACCTCGGGCTCACTCATCACGACAGGCGACAACGAATGGCTTTTCGGTCGCTCCGAGATCCGGGCCCGGTTCAAGGCGCTTCCCGGGCTGTGGCCGGCCATCTGGACCACCGGGCGCGGCCGCTGGCCCCATGGCGGGGAAATCGACGTCATGGAATTCTATCAAGACCAAATCCTCGCGAATTTCGTCTGGGCCGGAAAGGGCGGGCGCGATCACTGGCTCAGCTCAAAACACCCTCTTGAGAATTTCGGCAAAGACACTTGGGACGAGCAATTCCACCTCTGGGTCATCGAGTGGAACCCTGAAAAAATCGAAATCTTCCTCGATGGGAAACTTCTCAACACGCTCCCCATGCACACCGCCACCAACCAGGACGGCCCGCCAATCAACCCCTTCCTTGCCCCCCAACGCTTCCGACTCAACCTCGCTATCGGTGCCGCCGGCGGAGACACTTCGAAAACCCCGTTTCCCCAAAGATTCGAGGTGGACTACGTCAGGATTTATCAGAAATAGCAATGACAGCCCCGAGGGACTTCATCTACAAGTCATGCTAAAGCCTTGAATCCCGCGATCCCACTCCCGATGCTCCGCCACTAGCCCACCCGAACTGCCGACCATGCGCCGTCGGCATTTGATTGAAATTGCGCCATGGACTCCAACTCACCCTACCCACCACCGGCCGCTCTCGGCCACCCGCCATCCCGAGTCGATCTCCAGTGGAAAGCAACATTCTGGAAGCGCGCAATCTGGTGCTCAGGCGCATTGTTTCTCTTCACTCCCATGGTCGGCGTGCTCATCACGGTCATCGGCATGAGAAACGCATTCGCGTCATTGGGGAGCAATGGGATCGGTGACCCCGCAGCGCTTTCGACGCACATTGGGGAGGTTCTTATCGTGACAACCTGGAGCTTGATGGCTTGGATTCCCAACCTCATCTTCTTAATCCTTTCTATCATTCGGTTCCTATCCTTCCGCACTCAGCTCCGAGATCCAGCTTCCCTAGCAACCCCCAAGACTTGATTCCCAGTCCTCTCCATTCAAACCTGTCCCATGCCACGCCTCGCCCTACTCCAATCCGGCACCTTCGCCACCAAGGCGGAATCCTTCGATCATCACGAGACCCTCATCCGCCAAGCCGCCGCCGGAGGGGCGAACATCGTCGTCACACAGGAGCTCTTCCTCACTCCGTATTTTTGCACCGTCCAGGACCCGACGCTTTTCGACCTCGCCGATCCCCTGCCCGGCCCGGTCACCGACCGTCTCGGCAAGCTCGCGGGCGAGCTCGGGATCGTCCTCGTTTCCTCGCTTTTCGAGCACCGCGGCCCCGGGCTCTATCACAACACCGCCGCCATCCACGATGCGGACGGCTTGCTGATGGGCCTCTATCGGAAAAGCCACATCCCGCAGGACCCCGGCTTTGAGGAGAAATTCTACTTCACCCCCGGCGACAGCGGCTGGCCGGTGTGGGACACGCGCTTTGGGAAAATAGGGGTGCTCATTTGTTGGGACCAATGGTATCCCGAAGCCGCCCGCCTGATGGCC
>JAYWDF010000897.1:0-3214 GCA_043779985.1 Akkermansiaceae bacterium
GAGGCGGGGACGGAAAGGGCCATCGCCGCGCTGGAAACCTCCTGGCGCGACCGCTTTGGCCGGATCCCCGAGGCGGCTGCAAGACTGCTCGAAATCACCCGTATCAAAGCCCTCGCCGCGGCGGAGGGCATCGCTTCGGTGGAAATCCAAGGCCAGCGCCTGATGCTCCACCGGAATGGCGACTATATTCTGCTTGAAGGTCGTCGGTTTCCCCGCTTGCAATCCGCGACTCCCCAAGGAAAACTCGCGGAAGCGGTGAAGCTGCTGCAAAACTTCTAATCTCCCACATGACTCCCATGAATTCGCGTCTCGCCCTGCCAGTGGTAATTTTCGGCGCACTGCTCTCGGGTCCCGGGGCATCCGCCCAACAAGCAGCGCCTCAAGCCGCGCCGCCCCAGCGTCCCTCCGGCCCCGTCGAGGTGAACGGCATCGCGGCGAAGGTGAATGGCCGCGTCATTACCAAAAACCAAGTCTCCTTCATGTTGGCCCCGGTTTACGCCCAACTGGCCACCCAGTTTCCGCGCCGCGGCCCGCAGTTCGAAAGCAAATTCAAGGAGGTGAAGGCCAACATCATCCAAGAACTCATCGACCGCCAAATCATCCTCGACGAGTTCAAGCAACTCGGTGCTTCGATCAAACCCAATCTCATCGACGACGAAATCAAGCGCCAGATGCGCGAGCTTTACAACGGTGATGAGGTGAAATTCCGGGAAGAACTCAAGCGCAGCCGCCTGACGATGGAAGGCTACCGCGAGATGACCCGTGAAAAAATGGTGGTGCAGGCGATGCGCGGGCAACAGTTCTCCGACGCCCCGCCGCCGCTCCCCAATGAGGTCGAGAAGGAATACAACGAGGTCAAGGCAACCCTCCGCGACGTGACGAAAGACAAGATTTCCTTCCAGAAAATCTTCATCCCCGCCTCGGACCCAAGCAACGCACTCGCGACACCGGATACTCAACTCGCCCTCGCCGAGGGACTCGCCAAACAAGTCAACGACGGCAAGGACTTCACGGAGCTTGCGAAAGCCCACTCGAAAGACGCCTTCGCGGAAAACGGCGGCATTCAGGAGAACGTTCCGCGCACCGACCTGTCGCCCGAGTTTGCCGCCATCATCTTCGATGCCCCGGTCGGGAAAGTCGTCGGCCCGCTGCTTGATCCCCAAGGGTTCACCCTGGTGAAACCGATCAAGGTCGATCTCGGACCTGCTCCGGCACTCGACAACAAAGTCCGCGAGATGATCGAAGAACGCGTCCGCAGGAAGAAGACCTCCGCCCAATACGAGCGCTGGATCGAGTCGAAGCGCAAGAAGGCGATGATCGACATCAAGGCGTAAACCTGATCCTTCGCGGCCATTCAAGGGGGCGGTCCTGGTGAATTCCAATGATCCAGCGGGCTTGGCCGTGCCGGCACAACGCCAGAACCGGCGAATACGATCGTTCAGACGATTAGTTCACCCCCCATATGAATCCGGCTTGCTCAAAGTCCAGCGGCGAGGCATTGAGAGCGGATGAAGCGCGACCTATCAGCCAATCCGGCATGGCAGGAAGAGGATCTGGGGCTACCGCTACCGGATTCTCCACACGCATGCTCGGTTTGCTTGCCGACCTGGGACTCGATTCTCGGCTACGAGGAAGGCCGCGAAAAAGTCCTCAAACGCCTGCGGACCGGTTATCCCCGGTTTTTCAAACACCCGGTGGTGGAACGCTTGTTCGCCGCCGCCAGAGCGGAAATCGCCAGTGACCAAGAGGATGTCATCGTCCTGCCGACGCGGGCTTCGGTCCAGCGGGCGCACCGCTGGGTGGAGCGCCGGGCCGAAACCGCGGTGCGGATCGCCAGCTTTCACGGCTTGCAAGTGCTGGTGGTGCCGACCAAGGCGAAGCCGGACGCGGATGCTTACTGGCGCTTTTCCGGCGAGGTGGTGAGCAGCCGACAAGCGCAGGATTTCCTCGACGGAAACTTGCGGGAGGGCTCGAAGTCGCATTTGATCTCCCGCGCGCTGTCGAAATTCAGCGGCGCTACGCCCGAAGACACCTTCATTTTTACCAGCGGCATGGCTGCGGTCACCGCCGTCCTGCGCGCGCTGCCGGGAATGCTCGATGGCAAGAAGACCTTGCAGCTTGAGTTTCCCTACGTCGACAGCCTGAAGGTCCAGGAACTCTTCGGCCATGGCGTGGTCTATCTGAACGAGGCGACCGGTGAGTCGTTCGATGAAGCCCTGCAGCGCATCCGCCAGGGTGAATTCGCCGGAGTATTTACCGAGGTCCCTAGCAATCCCCTGCTACGGACGGTCGATCTCCAGCGCGTGGCCAAAGCCTGCGAAGACAGCGGCACTCCGCTGGTGATCGATGATTCCGCCGCCGGTCCCCTGAACGTGGACGCCCTGCGTTTCGCCGATGTAGTGACCGGCAGCCTGACGAAATGGATTTCCGGCGAAGGTGACGTGATGGCAGGCATGGCAACGATCCGCGCCGACTCGCCGGTCGCGAACGCCCTGCGCGAATCGCTCACGGCCGATGCATCCGAGAGCGCGCCATTGTATATTGGCGACGCCGAGGTGCTGCTTTCTAACCTGAAAGGCTATTCCAAGCGGATGAAAACCGTGAATGCCAATGGTTCCGAGCTTGCGGCATGGCTGGCCAATCATCCAGCCGTGGCGGATGTCTGGCACCCCTCGCTCACCCATCAAGCCCACTACCAAGCCGTCATGCGCAAGGGCGGCGGCTACGGCGGCTTGCTTTCCTTCGTTCTGAAGACCCAGAAAAAGACTCCGAAGGTCTATGACGCCCTGCGCTTGAGCAAGGGACCGAGCTTCGGCACGCCGTTCACGCTGGTCTGCCCCTACACTCTGTTAGCGCACTACCACGAGCTGGAATGGGCCGAGGGCTGCGGCGTTTCTCCGAACCTCCTGCGGGTTTCCTGCGGACTTGAGCCGATTGAAACGATCATCGCCGCCTTCGAAGAGGCGCTCACCCACGGTTGAGAAAAAAGGTTAGAGCAATCCCGGAAATCCGGACTCGCCCGGCGGTCCCGCGAAGTTTTCCGAGAGGAATGTGCGCCACACCTCGCGGCTCTTTTCCGAGAGGGCGGAAGTCATCCGGGCGGTGCAGGTCTGGCAGATCAGCAGCGGCAAAGCTCCGGTGACGAGTGATCCGCTGGAATCAAAAAGCGCGGAAATTCCGAATCCCTCCATCTCCGATCTCGGCTTACAGCAAG
>JAYWDF010000898.1:0-3210 GCA_043779985.1 Akkermansiaceae bacterium
CGACGGCAGAACCTTGTTCTTGGCCGAGATACCAACCCTCCAGCAGGGCGGGCGCGTTGGCCGCTAGCTCGTTGACTGCAAGCGGACGGCCGTTGATGAGGAGAACCGCTGTTGGCTTGCCGAGGGCGAAGATCGCGCGGGCGAGATCGTTCTGTCGGCCAAGCAGCGTGAGGTCGTCTCGGTCGCCCCAGTGGCCGTTGCTGAAGGCCTCGCGGCAAGTCTTTTCATTGCCTCCCATGACGAGCAGGACGGCATCGCTCTTGCTCGCTGCGGCTACGGCTTCTTCGATCCGGCTGTCTTCGGCGGCGCGGGTTTTTTCCCCGGCGGGGATCGATTCGTCGTTCTCGTAAATCTTGAATCCCTCGGCGTAGTGGACCTCAAAGGCGCCTTTTCCGAATTCCCGCAAGCCGTCGACGATGGGCACTCCTGGCGTGGTGCTGGAATAGGAGCCATAGTGGACCTCGTCGGCATTCGGGCCGATGACGGCGAGGTTCTTGATGGCCGCGCGGTCGAAGGGCAGGGTGTGGTTGTCGTTTTTAAGAAGGATGATTCCTCTTTCCGCGGCCTCCCGGGCGAGTGCCCGGTGTTCCGCCGAGTTGATGACTTTTTTCGCTTTCTCCGCACCGGCGCAGAAGGGGGTTTCAAAAAGTCCGAGGATAAATTTGTTCCGCAATACGCGGGTGACCGCCTCGTCGAGCACGGATTGATTGATTTCGCCGGATGCAACGAGTGCGGCGAGGTGCTGGAAGCAGTCGTTGTCCTTCGTTGACGGAAGTTCGAAATCCACCCCGGCGTTCAAGGCGCGGCGTCCTGCTTCAATCGCGTCCTTGCAGACGAACTGGCGGTTGATCATCCGGCTGACGCCGTCGTAGTCGGAAATGACATATCCATCGAAGCCCCATTCGCCGCGCAGGACGTTGGTGAGGAGCCAGCGGTTGATGTGGTTCGGCACGCCGTCGATTTCGTTGTAGGAGGCCATCACTGAACGGACATTGGCTTCCTTCACGGCGACCTCGAACGGATACATGTGCATGTCACGGAGCACGCGTTCGGAGAGATCCGAGGGAGCCATGTTCGTGCCGCCTTCCGGCTGGCCATGGCCGGTGAAGTGTTTGACGCAGGCTAACAGGTGGGCGCTGCAGATCCTCTTGTCGCGACCCTGCAGGCCCTCAATGGCGGCGACTCCGATACGGGCGATCAAATAGGGGTCCTCGCTGTAGAGCTCGTCGAAGCGGCCGAAGCGGGGCTCACGAGCAAGGTCGAGCACCGGAGTAGCGGCATGGGTGACACCATAACCGCGCATCTCCAGTGCTACCGCGGTGAACACGCGCTCGACCAAGGATGGGTCCCAGCTGCTGGCAAGGGCCATCGGTACGGGGAAGACGGTGGCGTTGTTGCCGACGAATCCATGGCAGGCTTCGCCATCGAACAGCGCGGGGATGCCGAGACGGGTTTGTTCCTTCAGATACTTTTGGATGGCAGTATGAAACTTCGCGTAGTCTTCGGGCGGCAGCTTGGTGTCATACTCGATGGCACCCACGCCATTGGCGATGTGCGGCAAGGTCAGAGCGATGTCGTCATCGATGGACTTGTGTTTTAGCAGTTCAGCGAGGTTTGGCCAGAGATTGAGTTGGGCGCACTTCTCTTCCAGCGTCATGCGCGGGACGAGGTCTTGGAGTCTGGCCTCGACGGAGAGGTTCGAGTCCTGGTAGGGAGGCGGGCCGGCAGCGACGCTAACTCCCATCGAAGCGTGAAGGGCGAGGAGCAAGTATAGCCGGTCTTTTCTCATCGAGCAGCCTCCGCGCGCTTCCGGTAGTATTCCTGGAGGATGGTGAAAGCTTTTTTCTTCACACCCTCGCTGGAGATGATCCCCTTGCGATTGAAGCCGTCCTGGATTCCGGGCAGGAGCCGCCGCGGCGAACGGAAATCGACGAGAATCCATGGGGTGAAGCCGGCAAGCCCGTCGATTTTGTCGAGCATCGACAGAGTCTGCTGATAGAGATCCTCCTGGTATTCCTCCGTCCAGCGCTGGTCCTTGCTACCGTGCAGTCCTTGGCGCGCGCCGGCACCGAATTCACTGATGAAGACCGGTTTGTCATAGGGAATTTCCCAGGAAATCTTCGCGCACTTTTCCGGCAGCCCGTCATACCATCCGACGTATTGGTTGAAGGCCACGACATCGACGATTTCGGCCAGCGGATCCTCAACGACGTTGATGTTTTCCGCGCCCGGCTTGGAGTGCTTTTCCATTGCGGCACTGATCAGGCGCGTCGGGTCAAGCGAGCGGGCGCGGGCGGCGAGCTTGGTGAGGAATGCCGTGCGTGGTTCACTGACCGGGGTTTCGTTGGCAAGCGACCAGATGATGATGCTGGCGCGGTTCGCATCGCGTTGGATGTTGTCCGTTAGTTGGTTCTGCGCATTCTCGAAGGTTTCGGGATTTTGCCAGCTGATGGTCCAGTAAACCGGAACTTCCGACCAGACCATGATGCCCAGTTTGTCGGCGAGTCGGGTCATCGCCTCGTTGTGCGGGTAGTGGGCGAGGCGGACGAAGTTGCAGTTCAGTTCCTTAGCCCACAGTAGGAGTTTTACCGCCTTGTCAGGTGAATTCACGCGGCCGCCGCCGTTGAGTGGGAATTCCTCGTGAATGCAGATGCCGCGCAGGAAGACTGGCTTGCCGTTGACAAGGATCTGCTTGCCGTGGGTGCGGACCGTACGAAAGCCGATGGGCTCCTCGATGCTTTCGCCGCCATGGGTGATTTTCACCTGATAGAGTGTGGGCGACTCCGGACTCCAGAGATCGAGCTTGCCGGGAGTGAAATGGAACTCGGCGCGGCCCGAGGCATTGGTTTTGGCCGATTGGGTTTCGCCAAGGCCGGGGATTGTGAGTTGGACGACTTCGCCTTCAGCGGCTCCGTTGATTTGCACCCAGCCCGAGATCGTGTGGGTCGCCTCGGAGTCGAGGACCAGACGGTGGTCGGCAATGAATTTTTCGGGTACGGTGACGAGTTTGACCTCGCGGGTGATTCCGCCGTAGTTCCACCAGTCGGTGTTCAAGGTGGGGACCCCGTCCTTGAGGCGCTTGTTGTCTACTTTGAGAACTAGGGAATTCCTGCCCTGCTTGAGTTTGCCGGTGACTTCAAAAGTGAACGGCGTGAAACCGCCGACGTGGACGCCGAGTTTCCTCCCGTTGAGATAGACATCCGCTCGGTA
>JAYWDF010000899.1:0-3204 GCA_043779985.1 Akkermansiaceae bacterium
AATCCGATCCAGAGCACGAGAAGTTGGAGGATCAGTCCGAGGCTGGCGGCAAGATTCACAACATCCATTCTTTGGAAGGCCCATAGCGGTGACGCAATGGATCGGCTAGCGATGGAAAATCCGGATATGCTGCAAAGGCCGATGAGAAGCATCATGAACTCACTTCGCAGGGCGTGGGGAATATCAAAAAGATATTGGGCCGCTTGCGAGAACAGAATTCCGCCGATCATTACAATCAGGCCTTGTGCAAGAAATACGAAAGCTCCTGTCATCAAATAGGGTCCGTATTCACCCCCATTTACGTCATCCTTGTAGTCCGCCAGAAAACGTCCCACTGCACCGCTCATGCCGAGGTCGATAAGTCCAAGATAGCCGTTCACTTGAAGGGCGAGTGCCCAAAGTCCGAATTCCTGTTTCGGGAGGTAACGAAGGGCAAGCGGAATGGTCAGCAGGGTAAATACGAGGTTGACCACAATGGAACCATAACCGGTGATCAGGGATAGCGTGAAGCGCTTGGAACGTGTGGGCATCAGAGAGGCGTTCGGAAGAACGAAAGTAGATTATCATGTCGATCAGGCTGTCGTCTTGGCAACCGGAGCCGCATAGCGGCTGGATTGCAGGATGAATGGCTGATAAACGGTTTTTGTCCAAGCTGGAAGTGGCAGGTTGTTTTCCAGGAGGCGGATCATGGCGATGCCCATCATCACCCCGGCGACCCCGGTCTGAAACTCACCGAAGATCAGGGTGAAGAAAAACGGTTGAGTGATGATGGGAATGCAGAAGAAAAGAGCCACTCCATACCATTCAGTGCCGCGACAGCGGATGATTTGGCGGTGCGCGTGAACGGCGACCCGGATCATTGCCAGCAAAAGGATGACCAGTCCGACGTAGCCCACGGCGCGGATCGAATGGACCGGTCCGCTGTGGTAGGAGCCGTTAATCAGCATGCTTTCCTGCTGCACCAGCAGGCCGCTAGCGGCCTTGCCGCCTGACCTCGAATCCGCAAGGTTGTTTCCCTCATACTGTTCCATGGTCATGCCAATTCCGTCGCCCCAGACCTTGTCATGGATCCAACGATCACTGAGCAGGGCTTCCTTCCACATTTCCACGCGCCACTCGGTGGAATCGTCAGCACCTTTTCGGTAGCGTTCCTCCCAAGTGCCGGGAAGGGGCGAGAGTGCGCGTTGAATATTGCCCGGAAGGGGGAAATTGAGATTTACCAGCGCAAGGACAAGCAAAGCAACCGAACCTCCTACAACAGAGCCCAGCGAAGCGGCCACGCCACCGCGATAGGCGATACCCAACATATAGACAAAGCCCACAGCAGCCACGGAATTTCGGTATCCGCTCCCTGCTGCCGCGGCAATACTGACAAGCAAGACTAGCCCCCATAATGGATGCAGGCAGGCTCGAAGTGGTGATATCCAACTGGTGAGCCAGCGTGCCAGGAGTAGGCTCAGGACGCCGAGCCCAGGGATTCTTTCAAACCCTTCTTCCGAAGCTGTGGCGCTTCCAAACCTTAGCATGGTTCCCGGGATTCCGAGGGTCGCACCGAGCAGGGTGAGATACATTGCCCATTTCAGCTCTTTGGCCTCCACCAGCAGGATCGAAAGCACCGCGGCGGTGCTGATGGATAATACCATCACGATGTAGGGCCTGCCTCCGACGGAACCGCCGCCAAATACATTCAAGCCGACGGGATTTCGCATGTAAGCCTGAACGATGGAAGCGATGACAAGCAGCGCCCAGAATTCCATCTCTCCGAACTTGAGCCGCATTTTGAGTTTGCGCATCAAGAACAGGATTAATGAAAACACTAGAAAGATTAATTGGCCGATATCGGTCGTGCCGATTCCACGGATCAACACGACATTGATCGCCGAGAAAAAGATGAACAGCAGCCAGACTCTGCGCCCGAGGAAAATGGCGGTGATCAGGACTGCGGCCCCGGCCAATTTGATGAGCGTTTCGGTTTGGTTGGTGACGATCGAGAGCCCCAGCCACACGGCGATGATCAGACCGAAGCCGAGAATCAGAATACCTTGGATGGAACGGGCGTTGAGCATGGAGGAGGAACGGCTGAAGCTTGATAGTTAAGAGCGGAATGGACGGTAGTCCACTGCGTGCGGTGAGCCCGTGGCGCGGAGACTGGGCACTCGGTGTACGAGGCCGATGAGGCTGTCGCTGCGGAAGAGCGGGTTGATACCGAGCGCTTCGAGGGTTTTTAACCCGCACAGGGCCACTTGCCAAGGAATGGGTAGGTAACAACGCGAACGGTTCGAACGGCGGGCGATTTCTTTGAGAATTTGGAGCAGTGGAACCGGGTTCGGATGGGTGGCTTCGTGCACCGAGCCCCCCCCCGCAGGCAGGTTTTGCGCAAGGGTCACCACCGCGCGGGACAAGTCATCCTCGTGTGCCAGAAACTGCGCGAGTCCGCCGCGGCCCTGCAAATAGGGAATGAGGGGTAACTTCTCCACCAGCATCTGCAAGGCTCCCATCACCCCACCCGGCTGATCTCCCCACACCAAGCCAGGGCGCACTACGGCAGCACCGAGTGACAATGCTGCTTCCTCGATCATGAGCTTGGCCCCGCCGTAATTGGATCGTGTGCCTTCAAACGAACTGATCGAACTGATGAATACGAGTCGGCGCACGCCGGCATCGCTCGCCGCCCGGAGCAGGGCGATGCTGGGTTTGACGTTGGATGCGACAATGTCATTCCAATCTCTCGGTGCGAAGTCGTAGGCGGTATGCACCAGCGCATCCACTTGGTCCCAGGGGAGCGTCCGGGGATCAGCCTTCAAATCAAACGGTGTCCAGCTGCCGGGGCAAGGACGTCTGCTCCAAGCAAGCCCTTCATGACCTTGGGCCTGGAAGGCCCGCAGAATCACGCCGCCGACGTAACCCGACGCTCCGGTGACGGCGACTCTCATGATTCGTCCAGAGTGCTGGCCAAGGTTGCGATGCGATGGGCGTTGGCCATGACGCTCATGGTGATGGAAGTCGCAGGAATGCTCGGGAAAACCGAAGAGTCCACCAGATGCACGCGTTGCAGGGAAGGGAGTCGGCCTAAAATGTCGGTTTCCCGTTTTCCTGGGTTCTCGCGCATCGGGAAGGTGCCGCCGCTGTGATAACCGCTGCCGGGCTTGGGGAACTGGAGTCCGGGAAGGAGCGGGAGCGTGCGGGTGTTGAGGGTGTTCCTCA
>JAYWDF010000900.1:0-3204 GCA_043779985.1 Akkermansiaceae bacterium
CCGGCGGCTTTGGCGTCGGAGAAAATCAGGTATTCGTAGTCGTTCTTGCTCTCCAGCACGAGCTCCACTTCCACGCGATCTCCGGAGGCCAGCTTGGCACCGTCCGCCAAGGGCTCGCGGCGGAAGCGCTCGACCTGCTGCTTCGCGATCTGGCCGCTCGCGTCGGGGACTTCGGTTTCCTTCTCCAAGGCGATGAGCTTGGAAATATGCCGCGTCACCTTCACTTCCAAGCCCGCGGCGCGAAGCTTGTCTTCGAGAGTGAAAACTTCGAGATAAACATTCGCGTAGAGGGCGCCCTTGCCGGATTTTTTCAACTCGATGTCATGCTTGCCACCGGTCACCGCAGCGCCGGTGAGCGTGACCGTGCCGTCGAAGGTGAAGAGGTTTTCCCGGTTGAAAGAGACCTTGCGCAGCGATTTCCCATCAAGCAGGACGTCCACCTCCATCTCCGGCGCGTCCTCGCCGCTCGCTTTGAAATAGCTGGCGATCGCCTCGATCGCGAACGCCGTGTCGCGGGTGGACTCCCAGTAGCTGGCGTGCTTGCGGTTGTTCACCAGGTACTTCACCAGGCCTCGGGTGTCCGGATCCTTCGGCTTCACGGCGGCGAGCAGCTTGAGATACCACGCGTGCGCCTCCACCTCGCTGCCATACCAACTCCACCAGAAGTTGTTATTCTTGAGGTCGAGATAGGCGGTCTGATTTTCGGCATCGCGCTTGAGGAATTGGGAAATCATCTTCATCACCTCGTCGCGGCGGGCTTCGTCGCCCTTGCGGTGGTGTTCGAGAGCTAACAAACACTTGGCGTAAACCGGCAGCTCCACCCGGTCCCGGTGGAGGAATGCGAGCATCGACTCGGAGTCGCGCCCGGCCTCGCCGAGCACGAGCCGGACGAAGGCGTCCACCGCATCGCAGGTGGTCTTCTCGTAGCGGTTGGACTCCTTGATCTTCTTACCCTCCTTGCGCAGGGCTGCGCGCTCGACGTGGAGTTGCAGGGCGGCGATCTGCTTGCGCTCGTAGGCCGTAAGCCAACCGATGCCGGAATTCAACATCAGGTCCGGGATCTTCGCTCCGTTTTGCTTCGCGACTAACAATCCATGCACCACCACCGCCGTGGTGTGGGGATAGGACTCCTCGCCGTAGCCGGAGAACCAGCCCCAACCGCCGTCGGAGTTTTGCATGGCCATGATTTTTTCAATCCCCTTGGCCACCATGTTTTCCATCTCCACCTCGTCGAACACCGGATTCGTCTGCCACTGCTTCCACTGGGCCGCGCGCTCGGCGGAGTCGCCGAGTTCCTGCGGGTTGAGGTTGTTGCGCTTCGCCTTGACCTCGGCGAGGTCGATCTTGAGATCGCGCAGCATTTGCCGGGCGATCACGGCGGGCACGAAGCGGTTGAGCGTCTGCTCGGTGCAGCCATACGGATAGCTGGCCAGATAGGGAATCGCATCGACCACCGCGCCGGCGATGGTGGGTGAAAGCCGAACGGTTAGCTTCGATTGGTCCGGCCGGCGTTGTTCCGGCACTTCGATCTGGATTCCCGCGGAATCCGCGCCCGGCTCGACCACGCGGCTCCATGCGTCCTGACGGGACATCCCGTGAACCCGCACCGGCAGCTTGCGCTCGACGGCGTCGCCATCATCGCCGGAATCCGCCCGCATCCGGAAGGTCGCCTCCCCTTCCCGCAGTGCTTTGATTCGCCAATCCACGCGCGCTTCCGAACGCGCGGCGATCTCGACGGTTTGCGAAGCGCCGTCGACGGCCTCGAGTTGATTGCCATCGAGCTCGAGTGATACCTTCACCGTCTTGGGGGCGTCGTGATCATTCTGAACGACCGCGCTGAAGACCGACTCGTCGCGCTCGACGAGGAATCGCGGCGCTTGCAAACGAACGAGCAACTCCTTGGAGGTGATGATTTCGGTGCTGCCTTCGCCGACTTGCGTACCCTTGCCGAGCACCCAGACGCGGGCTTTCCAAGTGGTGAGATTGTCCGGGAATTCCAGCGGAATCTCGGCGTGGCCCCCGGCGTCGGTTTCGATCGCGCCGGACCACTTCAGAAGATCGGCGAAATCCTTGCGGACGAGGATCGGGTTGGCTCCAGAAGCGCCGGGTGCCGCTTGTCCGAAGGCCCCATCCGCAAGACTGCTTTTCTCCATCATGCTATCAGCAGCCATCGCCATCGGGGCTCCGCCCATCGCATCGCCCTCCATCATCCTGCCCTTCGCGCCACCCAGCCCTCTGCGGGAATAACGTCCTTCATCACCGAAGCGCCCGAGCGATTCCATTCCGAGGGTTTTCAGACGCAGCAGATTGCCAGGGGAACTCGGCACCGAGCCGTTCACCTCGCGTGGATAATAGCTGTTCTTCCAGCTCCAGAAATTCTCGTGGATGGCGCCGACATTCGAGCCACCGGTGAGCGCTTCGAGAGACTTATCATAAATCGATAGAACGGCCGTGCCGGCGACCGGCTTGCCATCCGCACCGCGCAAGGTGACGCGCAAGGCCGAGGTCTCACGCGGCTTCACCCGACTCTTCGCGGGTTCGAGCGTGACCTCAATGAGCTTGCTAACGGGTGGCACGAGAATCTGGCGGACCGCCGAGTGGACTTTCGCGCCATGCACCGTGATGCCCTCGACGAACATGTTCGGCATATCGCGCAAATCGAGCGGAACCTCGACTTCCAGGCTCTTCCCATTGAGTTGGATGCGGCGGG
Organism: Akkermansiaceae bacterium; assembly: GCA_043779985.1. Lineage (GTDB taxonomy): Bacteria > Verrucomicrobiota > Verrucomicrobiia > Verrucomicrobiales > Akkermansiaceae > Luteolibacter. The sequence goes on from JAYWDF010000900.1 coordinate 2,711, forward strand.
CTTCGCGGCCGGCAGAACCTGCGATGTGGAGGAAAAGCCAGACGCTGGCGTTTTCCCGGTCGCTGTTGACGCGGAGTTTTACGATTTCACCAGGCGCATGGGTCGGCTTGTCGGCGATGATCTCCAACGGGCCGAAATGCCAATCGCCGGGATCCGCACGACCGGTGCTCTGAACGTTGAGAATCGTCGCGCCTTCCGCAGGCTCACCGTCCTTGAAGGACAGGCTGGCAGCAAGGCGATATTGGCCCGTGGCCGGGGCGGCGAAGCGCTGGTGGATTTGACCTTCGGCATCGGTCACTACCGGGAATGACTGCACTTCTTTCTCGTCGATGCGGCCGCCCTCTCCGCTTGTGAGTTTGTAAATCGACAGCTTCCCCTTCGCCCCGACAACCGGCTTCCCCGCGAGGGTGGCGGCGGAAATCGTCGCCTCGACCTGCTCCCCGGCACGCGTGTAACCACGGTCCGTCCATACCACGATTTCAAACGGCTTGCGC
>JAYWDF010000901.1:0-3203 GCA_043779985.1 Akkermansiaceae bacterium
CATTGGTCCAGAACGCGTGGTTCTCACGCAGCGTGGCAAACCAAACCAACAGGATGCCGGAGAGGAGGATGGCGCAGGTTCCCAGCAATAGGCCGATGCCAATGAGTGTTTCTGTTGTATTTACCCTCGAGTCCTCGCGCATGTCGCCGGAGTGACTAGCAGATACGGGGGCAAGCCGCAAGCAGAACGCCCACGGAGAAGTGGTAGTTGGCTTGCGCGCGGCCGAAGGCTGGTTCATCTTGGGTCATGACTGACTGGGAGAATCGCTATCAGGTGGGAGATACGCCGTGGGAAAAAGGCCAGGCGTGCCCGCCGTTGTTGGAGCTGCTCGGCAAGTCGGTCGATTGGGGGAGCGGCCCGGTGCTGGTGCCGGGCTGTGGCTTGGGGCATGACGTGCGGGCGCTGGCGGCGCTTGGCATTCCGGTGGTGGGAGTGGATATTTCGCCCACGGCGGTGGACCGGGCGCGGGAATTTCCGCACGTGGGCAAGGAATCCTACGAGCTGGGTGACTTTTTAGATCCTTCCTGGCGAGTGGGGCGTGAATTCTCGGCAATTTGGGAGCACACGTGCTTTTGTGCGATCGATCCTGCCGAGCGCGGGCGGTATGCGGAGGCGGTGGCAGGGTGTCTTGCGGAAGGCGGGCTGCTGGCGGGAGTGTTTTTTCTGACGCCATTTGACCCCGGGGAGGAGGCCTGTGGCCCTCCGTTCGCCGTGACTTTGGAAGAGCTGGCTACGTGGTTTGCGCCGTGGTTCGAGCGGGTGGACGGCTGGGTGCCCCGTGCGGCCTACCCGGGGCGCGAAGGGCGGGAATGGATCGGATTATTTCGCAAAACCGCACAGCCATGAGTTGCGGGCGGGACCGGATGCCAGTAGCGTGTCGCTCGACCCAAGCCATGAAGTTCCCACTGATTTTCCCGCTGCTGGTGCTGCTGCCATGGTGTGCCTTCGCCCAAGAGGGTCGCGTTTATGTGAACGACAAGAAGGCGCCGGAAAACCGGAAGGATCTCGAAGTCATCCAAAAGGCGCTTGGAGCAGCGCTGCCCAAGGCGCGGGCGGCGACGGTTTGCATTGAAATCAAGGAGGGCTCGGGCAGCGGCGTGATCGTTTCCGCGGACGGGTTGATCCTAACCGCCGCGCACGTGGCGACGGGGGTGAAGAAGAAAGTCACGGTGGTCCTCGAGGACGGAACCCGCCTGAAAGCGGAGACCCTCGGCCTGGTGGCGGACAAGGATGCGGCGATGATCCGGATCGCGGAGAAGGGAACCTATCCATTTGTGGAAATCGACCGCGCGGACACGACACGGCTTGGGGACTGGGTGTTCGCGTTGGGGCACTCGGGTGGATTCGATAAGGAGCGCGGCTCGGTCGTTAGGCTGGGTCGACTGGTGCGGATCGCGGGCTCGACGTTTCAATCCGACTGCATGTTGATCGGCGGGGACTCGGGAGGCCCCTTGTTTGATTTGTCGGGGAAACTGGTGGGCATCCATTCGCGGGTCGGGCAGCAGTTGCAGGTGAACATGCATGTGCCGATGACGGAGTTCATCGCGAACTGGGATGGCCTGATGAAGGGCGAATTCATCGGTGAGGGGCCTTATGCCCAGAAGCCGGAGAAGGGGAACGGGTTCCTGGGCCTGGCCACCGAATCGCGCAGCGGAGGCGGACTGCGGGTGACCAAGGTGGGCAGCAAGAGCCCGGCCGAGGAGGCAGGAATCAAGGAGGGCGATGCCTTGCTGAAGTTCAATGGCGTGGCTTTGGAAAACCGCGAGCAAATGCAGGGACTGCTCAAGGAAATGTCGGCGGGCGACGAGCTCATTCTCGAAACGGAACGTGGTGGTAAATCGAAAACCTATACTCTCGAACTTGGTGAACGGTAATTGGATACAACTGGTGTTGCTCGCAGGGCTGATGCTTCCGGTGTCGGCGCAGCAGAGTCTGGAGAGCGCATTCCGAACCACCGGAGCCTCGGTGGTGGCGGCGTTCGAAGCGCAACGGCAGGTCCTGCAGACATCGAGCGCGGTGGTTCTCGACGGGCGCAAGGAGATCTGTTATGGCGTGGTGATTTCCGCGGAGGGACACATTCTAACCAAGGCTAGCGAGGTGGCCGGTCTGACTGGCTTGGTGGTGGCGGTGGATCAAAAAAACTATCGCGAAGTGAAGGTGCTGATGGTGGATCCGTCTTGGGATGTGGCGCTTTTGAAGATCGAGGCGAGCGGGCTGGTTCCGGTCGTGTACGCCGCGACGAGTGCGGTGCCGCAGGGCACCTGGGTGGTGGCGAACGGGGCGACGACGCGGAATTCACGACGCTTGTTAGCCGGGATCGTAAGTGCGAAGATCCGCGAGATCCCGGCGGCCGGCGGTGCCGCGCTGGGAGTGATTTTAAATGCAAAGTCGAAAGCTCTCGAAATCGACGGGGTGAACGAGAAGAGCGGAGCCAAGGAGGCCGGGCTGCAGAAGGGGGATGTGATCCTTTCCATCGAGGGCAAGAAGGTGAAAAAGGTGTCGGAGATTGCCGAGGCGCTGAAAGATCGCAAGGCGGGCAGCAGCGTGAAGGTGACTTTCCGCCGGAAGGACGAAGAGATCACGGTGGAGGTCCGGTTGGCGGCGCGCGGTGAAATGTTCACCGAGCAGATGAATCGCAACGACGAGATGAGCGGCGAGTTCTCTCCGCACCGCAGCGGATTTCCGCGGGTGATGCAGCATGATATTCTGGGGAGTCGGAGCGTGGTCGGCGGGCCCTTGCTCGACCTCGACGGGCACTGCATCGGTATGAACATCGCGCGGGCGAACCGGGCGGAGAGTTTTGCAATCCCGGTGGAGGACCTTAAGGAATTGTCCACCCGCCTCTTGAAGCAGTCTGGAAACTAGTCAGCGGCTCGCTGCGCGGTGGCGCTTGAAAATGGCGAGAGTGCGCTCGCGTTCCGCTTTATGATCCACGCAGGGTAGGGGATAGTCGGGAGTGAGGGGGTGGCCGTCCTTGGGCGCTTCGAGGAAACGCGAGGGATGGATTTCCGCCAGCTCGGGCACCCAGCGTTTGATGTAGACGCCGTCCGCATCGAATTTCGCGGTTTGTGACCACGGGTTTTGAATACGGAAATACGGTGCGGCATCAGCCCCGGTGCCTGCGGACCACTGCCAACCGCCGTTGTTTGAGGCGATTTCCCCATCGACGAGATTTTGCATGAACCAGGATTCGCCTAGTTTCC
>JAYWDF010000902.1:0-3201 GCA_043779985.1 Akkermansiaceae bacterium
CCGTAAAGGGTAGTGGGGTCGAGCTAGGCATGTTCCACGGAGTCAACGCCGCCGAGCGGGTTTCATGTCTGTATCCGGTGCGATCCATGACGATCGGCCGCCCTCAAAGCCCGCTTTTCTGGATCAGATCACGGAGTTGCACTTGGAATTCCTTGATGTCCTCCGGAGTCGGCCGGTAGCCCTCGGTATCCGGATCGAGACCGGGACGGCCGTTCTGATCGAGCATCCAGACGGCGGTCTCGCCATCGCTGAAGGTGGCTTTTCCGCTGACCAGTGCTCCGGGCAGTGTCAGGCTGTCCATCGTGACGGTCACGAATCCGGTCGGCACAAGGGCGGGCTTTTCCTCCTTTTTCGGCTCGACCTTCGGTGCTTCGACCAGCTCGATCCCGAGATCGAGAATGAGAAACCGGGTGTCCATGTAGGTAAGGGTATGGCCGAAATCGTCCTTCAGGTGGCGTTGGAGGTCTGACATCGTGGCTCCCTCGGCGGCCCACTGCTTGAGTGCGTCTTTTTGTTCCGGGGTGAGTTTGCTGGCGCTGAACATGTTTTGTTTTTGCCCGCTTCCAGCGGAATGCCAAGCTTCAAGCGTGGGAAAAAGGCGGGTGCTTCCGTCTTGCCACTTCAAGCGTTGAAACGGAAGCTGCCGTCGTGCTACTCCTCGACGACCTTACCCTCGACGCTGAGCAAGCCCGCGTAGGCCACGAGTGCTTTGATGCCGAAGACCTCAAGCTTCCCTAACGCTCAGCGACATCAAGTTGAGAACCGCTGGAAATCAGGCTTTCACGCCGTAATCTGCCATCATCCGCCGGACATCTTTTGCCCGGCCGAAGAGCACGAGCACATCGTCCGCCTCGAATTCCCTCGCAGGTTGCGGGGTGCCGAGGACCTTGCTGATCGGCTGGCGGGTCGAGCTGAGCGTCGCCACGGGGCGGCCTTTGCCGACGGTGACGAGGTTGAGGTCGTAGCGGCTGCGCAGCTCCAAGTCCTGCAGGGCCACGCCCACGAGCGCTTGTGGGACGAGGACTTGCGCGATTTCATAACCGCTGCCGAGTTCCAGCCGGTCGATGACGTCGGGCGTGTTGAGCGAGCGCGCCAGCCAGGCGGCGGCCATCGCTTCGGGGATCAGGAGCTCGTCGATTTGGAGCAATTTGAGAATCCGCCCGTGGAGCGGATTGACGATGCGGCTGATGATGCGCCTGGCTCCGAGCTGTTGGACGTTTGAAGCGACCGAGAGCGAGGCTTCGAAGTCCCTGCCGATCGCGATGATGACCACATCGCAGGCGTCGATCGGAATTTCATGGAACGCATTCAGGTCGGTGCAGTCTGCCTGGATGAGGTATTCGATCTCGTCCTTGAGAGCGTGAATGTGGGTGGGATCGTTGTCTACCGCGACGATTTCATGGCCGTCCCGGCTGAGTTGGCGCGCGAGGTGGGTGCCGAAACTACCAAGGCCGATGATGCAGAATTTCATGATGTGGGCGTGTTCAGGTGAGGAGAATGTCTTCTTGGGGTTTGCCGGAAGCGGGACGGGAGTCCTGTTTGATCAGGGTGGCCATGACCGTCAGCAGGCCGATCCGGCCGACGAACATGTTAACGATCAGCAAGGTTTTCGCCCCGGCCGTGAGCGTGGGCGTGAGGTCGAGCGAGAGGCCGACGGTGGCGAACGCGCTGATCAACTCGAACAGCAAGGTCGTTTCCGAAATTGCGCTACCGGTTTGGAGGATTTCGAGAATGATGAAATTGCACGTCAGCCAGATGCCGGTTAGGAAAATGAGCCCGAGCGCCCGGGAGCCGGTTTCCGCCGGGATAGAGCGATTGAAAAAAACCATGCCACGCGGGCCCATCCGTAGTTGGTGCCACAGGTGGAACAGGCCGACCGCCACGACGGTGGTGCGCAGGCCGCCCGCCGTGCCGCCGGGCGAACCGCCGATGACCATCAGAACCATCAGCGCCTGCACGGTAAGCGGCCCGATTTGGGACATGGAAACGGTGTTAAAGCCGGCCGTCCGCGCGGTGATCGAGTGGAAAAATGCGGTGAGCACCCTCCCGCCATTTTCCGGGCCTTTCCACAGATAGAACTCGGCCCCGAGAATGGCCGCCGCGCCGAGCAGGATGAGCGCCGCGGTCGTCACCAACACCAGCCGGGTGTGGACCCGCAGCCGCGGCTGCGGACCTTCATTTTTGAGCCGCCGCTTGATTTTCGCCACCATCCATGAGGACAGGTCTTCGTTCACCAACGCGCCCAATCCGCCGATGACGATGAGCCCCATGATGACCACCTGCCAGATCCAGTTGCCGCGGACCACGCCGCTGGCCAGGTTTTCCGGCAGGGTGGAGAAGCCGGCGTTGCAGAAGGCGGAAACGGCATGGAAAACCGCATGATAGAGCCGTGTCGAAATCTCCGGAATCCCCTTCATGCTGAAAAACAAAATCACCGCGCCCACCCCCTCGCAGACGAGCGTCAGGCCGACGATGAACTTCAAGGTCTGACCGATCCGGGCGAGGCGGTTTTCCTGGATCATTTTCCCGAGGAGAAGCCGGTCGTGCAGCGAGAGTCCTTCGAATAACACCACCGCGGCGAAAAACGTCAGCGTCATGATTCCCAGCCCGCCGATCTGGATGAGCAGCAAAACCACCGTCTGTCCGGTGGTGGTGAAAAAGATGGCTGGATTCTGCACTGTCAGCCCAGTCACGCAGACAGCGCTGGTGCTGGTAAAAAGGGCGTCCATCCACGAGCAAGTCTGGCCGGGGATAGTACAAAGCGGCATTTTCAACAACAGCGCACCGATCAAAACCAAGGCCAGGAAGGAACCGATGAGCACCAGTCCCGGATGAAATGCCCGAGCAGTGAACCGAGTCTGATAGGAAATCACCAAGGCCAGCCCGGAGACCAGTACCGCGGCTTGTACGAAAAGATGCCCGGCCATCGACCGCCCGCCGGAATCCGACAGTAACGCCACCGATACGCATAAAACCACCACCGCCAAGCCAGCGCGCAAGGCTGACCTGCGGTGCCGCAGTCGGAGTGTCCAAAGACTCCAGCCGCGCTCCAAGGCGAACACGATTCCGATGAGAGCGGTCCACCGGTTCTGCCAGACCGTGACTTCGCCCGTCCAGCCGAGGAGCCTTATCAAACAAACCCCGGCGACCAGCACGAGCAGCGGGTGAAGTGCCAACCGGTATATGCCTGTTCCGGAGTGG
>JAYWDF010000903.1:0-3200 GCA_043779985.1 Akkermansiaceae bacterium
GTTTCCGGCCATCTCGACTCCGGCGAATCCTATGACACCGCGGTGATTCGCGAGTTAGATGAGGAAATGGGCATCATCCCCGAGACCGCGCCCGAGGAGATCGTCCGGATCCCCCCCAGCGAACTAACCGGCTGGGAGCACGTCCGGCTCTACCGCTGCCGGCACGATGGGAACCTGCGTTTCCCCTCCGCCGAAATCGACGCGGCGATGTGGTTTCCGCTGGCGGAAGTCACCGCGTGGGTCGCCTCGCGGCCCTCGGACTTCGCCTCCGGATTTCTCGAATGCTGGAAGAAATTCAATTCGTTCTGAACTATGAAATACCTCCTCACTCTAGCAGCCATTGCGTGCAGTGGCCTCACCTCCTGCCAGAAATCCGCCCCCGAGCATCTGGGCTACCAGATCGTGTCCGTACGACCACACGACCCGACCGCCTACACCCAGGGACTGCAGTTGACCGGCGGACGCTTGTTTGAAAGCACCGGCATGTATGGCGAGTCCACCCTGCGTGAGCTCGAGCCGACCACCGGGAAAATCATCCGCAAGCGCCCGCTCGCGAAGACCGTCTTCGGCGAAGGACTGACCATCATCGGCAAGGAAATGTGGGTGCTCACGTGGAAGGAAAACACCGTTTACGTGTTCGAGCCGGACACCTTCAAGCCCATCCGCTCGCACACCTACAAAGGCGAGGGCTGGGGACTCACCAGCGACGGCACTGAGCTCGTCATGAGCGACGGTAGCAGCGATCTCAAGTTCATCAACCCCAAGGATTTCACGGTGGTCAAAACGCTTGAGGTCAAGGACGGCAATCACAAGATCAAGAACCTCAACGAGCTGGAATGGATCGACGGACAGATTTACGCGAACATTTACATGACCGACAAGATCGCCCGCATTTCCCCGGAGGACGGTCAAGTCACCGGTTGGCTCGACCTCGCTGGCATCAAGAACCAGCTTCCCCAGCCCAATCATGCCGAAGTGCTGAATGGAATCGCCTACGATCCCGCCTCCGGCCACCTGCTCATCACCGGTAAATATTGGCCGCAGATGTTTGAACTCAAGGTTGGCAAAAAATAACCGACCTCCGCTTGCCTCGTCCCCACTCCCGTTTAACTTCCGCCGTCCATGCGCCTGCCCGACCCCAGTCTCGAACCCGCGATCCGCGATCCCAAGAAGCTCCGCAATACGGCGCTGATTCTCGTAGCCATTATTTTCCTCGGTGGCTGGCTGGTCCTCAAATCCTACGAAAAATGGTCCAAGCAGCAAGCACCGGACGAGCGACCGGCCATCATCTACCGCATCACTCCGGAACGCGACCTGCGCATGCTCCGCCAGGATGGAAAAATCGTCGATGTGGTCAACCTGCGGGGAAATGTCATCGCCGTTAACGTGACAAGCCTCAGAGACCCACAAGCTGCGGAGCTCAGCATGGCCGTGATGAAGCGGCTGGCCGAGAAGCGCGCCGCTACCAAGGAGTTCAGCCTCATTACCCTGATCGTGGATCCACTCCCCTCTGAAAAGCTGCTCGCCAGCCTGACGGAGACCGCCACCATCCAAGGCATGAAACTACCCCAGTGGTGGGTCGGCGGCAACGAACCGAAGACGCTGCACAAGTTCATCAAAAACGAACTCAAGGCGAACGTCTATCCGAACGAAGTCGGCGGGAAATGGCTCTACGATTCCTCCATCGTCCTGATCGACAAGAACGGCCACGTCCGGCGCGCGGTGGTGCCGCAGAAACAGGGCGGCCAGCCCTTCATCGCCACCTTTGATTTCGACCAAGCGGCAGGCTGGGATGCAAAAGGCGCCAAGACCGGCACCACTCATAACAACGTCGAGCAACTCGAAATCCTGCTCGATCACACCATCGACAAGCTCCTCGCCGAACCCTTTAAAAACTGATGAAACGCACCCCCACGATTGCACTCTTCTACACCGGCGTCGTCGCAGCCTGCGTCGGCATCATCAGCCTCTCGATGTGGCTGAGCAAGGGGCTTAATGCTCCCTATCAAGCCCCAGTCGTTATCAACACCGGCAAGGAAACCGCTCCGCAATGGTTTGAAATCACCAAAGATCTTCCGGCAGTCAACCAAGACAATCAGCCGGTGAAACTCTCCGATCTGCGCGGCAAGGTCTGGATCGTCGCCGAGTTCTTCGCAATCTGTCCGAACTGCGCAATCCGCAACGGCGCGGAGCTGCGCGGGATCTATGATGAGTTCAAAGGCAATCCGGATTTCCACATCGCATGCATCTCGGTGGATCCGGAAAACGACCAACACGACAAGCTCGCCGACTACGCCAAGGCCCTCAGCGCGGAAACGAAAAACTGGTGGTTTCTCAACGCAGGAGATGCCACGACCACCCACGACTATCTCGAACACGAACTCAAGTTCTTCGGGATCCGCCAACGCACGGACCCATCGGACATCGAGACGAACGGCAAATACGCCCACGACTTGGGATTCATTCTGGTAGATCGCGATTTCAAAGTCATCGGCAAGTGGCCGCTCGCCGACGCCCGCTCCGCGGAGGGCAAAAAACTCGATCCGCTGCTCTACCAGAAGCTCAAGGACGAGCTCTTCGCACGCATCCGCCTGGAACTCGCCAAAAGCAAATCCCCCGGCATCTGATGGACGACGAACGCAAGCAATGGCTGAGCCGCCAGCCGCAGGAAGCACTCGCGAAGAAGCTCGGTGTCGCCGCCTGGATCATCACCGCCGCGGTGTTGATTCTGGTAGGCCTGATGCGCCGGCCGGAACTGCACATTCCCCTGCCTGATGGAGTATCGCTTTCCTTCCTGCCGGCCTTTCACGCGGGAGTGAACGCTGTGGCAGCCATTTCCCTCATCGGCGCCTTGGTCGCGGTGAAACAAGGCCGCATCGCCCTGCACCGGAAATTCATCCTCGGTGCCATGGGACTTTCGGTGCTGTTCCTGCTGAGCTACGTGGTCTATCACTTCACCTCCGCTGACGTGCTCTATGGCGACGCGAATGCCGACGGCAAGCTCGACGCCGCCGAGCGCTTGCTCGTTGCCGGCTCCCGCCCAGCCTATCTGATTTTACTGATCAGCCACATCACCCTCGCCGGAGTCAGCCTGCCCTTCATCCTCTTCACCTTCATCGCCGGATGGACGAACCGCTTCGCCGTCCACCGCAGGCTGGCCCGCTGGGTGTTCCCGCTGTGGCTCTACGTCGCCATCACCG
>JAYWDF010000904.1:0-3199 GCA_043779985.1 Akkermansiaceae bacterium
AAGGCCCCGCTGCAGATGCCAATGGCGAGGGCAAACAGTAGCGAGGCGGTGAGCACGAAGTAATGCGCTGTTTCCGGAAGTAAAGTGAGGTCCTGCTTCACGGACTTCAGATCGCTGATTTTGATGCAACCGAGCATGGTGCGGTATGCAAACAGACCCGGGATCATTGTGATGCAGGCCGGCATGGTGAACACAACCGGTGGGGTGTGCACCCGGTGGGCGAAAATGATCCCCACCAGGCCGACAAACACCGCGCCCGCGAGTGTCGCTGAAATCAAGCCGACTTGGTTTTGCAGCAGAAGGAAGCGAATGCCGTGTCCCAGCCCGCCGAGCACTCCGGCGACGTAGAGGACCCGCCGCGGAGTGTTGAAGAGAATGGCAAAGCCGAGAGCCACGATGAACGCAAAGCCCATGTCACGAAGTATGAGTAGAATGAAGTTTGTCATTTTCAGAAATTATGAATGCCCAATAACAGAATTGCCAACGACATCCCGACTGCGATGCAGAGTAGAATAAAGCCGCCGAAGACGCCCCGGGCGATGGCGGTCGGGATGTAGCCTTCGATCAAATCGATCACGCAGTTGATCATCGGCACACCGGGAATGAGATAGAGTACGGAGGTGGCCAGCGTTTTCTCCGGGGAAAGTCCGATGTGATAGATGGTGTCGGCTCCCGCGATCAGCGTCGTGGTGAACGAAGCGGCGATGAAGGCGATCATGGGATTGAAGCGGTGTTTTAAGACTTCCTGGCGGGCAAAAAGCCCGGAAAAGGCGGCAATGAAAGCGATGCCCGCATCGGCAAGGTCGCCGCCCGCCAGGAGACACAGACAGGCGCACGCGCTACCAATGCCCAAGAGAATCAGCCAGCGCGGGTGATGGGGCAAGGACTTGATCTCGATCATCCGCTGCTCCACGGCCTCGATGGGAAGCCCGTCTTCCAAGACTTTCCATGTCAACAAGCTGATTTCCGTAACGACCCCGAAGTGGACAGCGGGAAGCGGGCAATGTCTAAAGCGCGTGATGTGGAGATCCGGATTCCGGATGTTCGTGATCGAAACGATCAAGCCGGTGAATGACATGAACAACTCTGCCTGATAGCCCCATTGGGTGGCGACCCGCTCCACGTTGCGATGCACCCTGCCGCAATGAGCACCGCTGACGAGCAGAGTGGTGCCGATGTCCTGCAACAGGTCGGCCACCCGGCAGGTCGACGCCAGCTCGTGACTGATTTTTTCGACTTCACTCGATCTCATGGCAAGGCGGCGCGTTTATGGGGCACGGGGTTCTCCCGCGCAGACGCTCTCGGATTCCGCGAACTGCCGGAAATGAGGATGCTTGCGATGAAGCGTTAGGCGGTTGATTCACAGGGCGATCATGACCCCATCAAAAATCCGCGCAACGCATCGTTTGCCGTAGGTTGAGCATCGGCCATGATCCGGGAGGAATCTGTGAGCGGGGAGGGTCTGTCGAGTCCGCCTCAATGCTCGCTGATCTGGACGTCGCCGACTTGGGTGGCGCGGAGGATCACTTCGGCGGCATCGGCCTCGTCGATGACGAGGTGCTTGTCATCAAGCCAGTGGACGTTGACGGCAGGCTCGCCTTGGGCGATGAATGCCTTGCCCGAGCGGTTGGGAAGAGCGTCGTGGGCGCCGATGATGGTGACGTGGGTGGTGAAGGGGGTCTTGCCGAGGCTGGTCCGGCGGAAGAGGACGGCCTTGAGTTTTCCGTCCGGTGAGACGGTGGCGCGGACCCTGCTGTTTTCCCGGACGGGATAGGCGTGGTTGAACCAAATGAGGAATCCGCCGATCACCAGGACCAGGCCACAACCGCTGAAGAAGATGGCGAGGCTGGTGATGAATCGGCCGGGCGGATTGATGCGCTTCTCTGGAGGAGGAGAGGCTGAATGGATGGGTTTCACAGCTGGAAGCTATCAAAAGCCGGCGTCGAGCCAATCGAAATCTGTAATTCTCCGTTAGCTGCCAGGTGGGTGAGGCAGTGATAGACGTCCTCGGGATCGGCATCGGTTTCGGTGGCGATCTCGTCGGCAGTCTTGGCGTAGGCGGTGAGGTGGCCGCGGACTTTGTTGAGGGTTTCCAGGAAGGCACCGGCAGCCTTTTTCCCGGCTTCGACGCCGGGCTGGTGATAGGCGTTGATATTGACGAGCGAGGCGTAGAACGAGACGGTGCGCTCGAAGAGGGCGATGAGCAGGCCGAGTTGGAAGGGGGTGACCTCGGGGATGGAAATGGTCACGGACTTGCGGCCGGAATCGTGCAGGGCCTTGCGGGTGCCGCGGAAGAAGCCTTGGAGGTAGTCGGCGGTGCTGGTGCCGGGATCCACTTCGATGCTGTGGCCGCTGCGGCCTTTTCTAACTTCGATGAAGGTGGCGAAGAAGTTGTTCACTCCGTCGCGAAGTTGTTGGACGTAAGCGTGCTGGTCGGTAGAGCCCTTGTTGCCATAGACGGCGATGCCTTGGTTGACGACCTTGCCGTCGAGGTCGTGTTCCTTGCCAAGCGACTCCATGACGAGTTGTTGGAGGTATTTTGAAAACAACACGAGCGAGTCTTTGTAGGGGAGGACGACCATGTCCTTTTCGCCCTTGCCGTTGGTGGCGCTGTGCCAAGCGATGGCGAGCTGCATGGCGGCGTTCTTGGCGGCGTCTTGCTTGCGGGTTTCCACATCCATGGCGGCGGCTCCGGCGAGGAGGGCGTCGATGTCCAAGCCCTGAAGCGCGGCGGGAACGAGGCCCACGGTGGAGAGCACGGAGGTGCGGCCACCGATCCAGTCTTCCATGGGGAAGCGGGCGAGGAAGTGGTGCTGGACGGCGTAAAGATCCAGCTTGGAACCGACACCGGTGACGGCGGCTGCGTGGCGGCCGAAGTCGAGGCCTGCGGCTTCGTAAGCGGCCTTGGCTTCAAGCATGCCGTTGCGGGTCTCGGCGGTGCCGCCGGATTTGGAGATGACGAGGACGAGGGTGCGATCCAGCCCGGTGACGGCGAGCTTGGCGATGACCGTATCCATGCCGGCGGGGTCGGTATTGTCGAAGAAGTAGAGTGGGAGGCGGGCGTTCTGGCCGATGGCCTCGGAGACGAGCTGGGGACCAAGCGCGGATCCGCCGATGCCGATGAGCAGGACTTGCTTGAAGCTGCCACCCGATGGCGGAGTGATGCCGCCGGTGTGGATTTTTTCCGCGAAGTGCTTGA
>JAYWDF010000905.1:0-9116 GCA_043779985.1 Akkermansiaceae bacterium
GATCCTACAGATTATCGATGCGGGCGCATCAATAATTTGAAGATGAATTGTGAGGATCTGCGGGTTTGGGTCGCGGCACTGTTCCTTGCCGCCAGAGAATCCGCAGGGAATGGTTGTGATTGTGGGAATTCTGAGAAACCGACTCACCTCAACGACCTTCAGTCCGGTGGGTGATTTCCCAATCATTGGTGCGGCCGCATCATTTATTTGTGCCAAGACGGAGGTGGCTTGGAGGGCTGTGGATTCAGTGGAGTAGGTCTCCGAGTCGATTTTCGAGAAGTTCGGTGAGTTGGATGGCTCCGCCTTTTGCCGGGAGTTGGCCGGCGGCGAGCATTTCACTAACGGGAATGGGGGCACCGGCGATGACGTGGGCCGTGCGGTTGATTGGATAGGTGGGGAAGCCGAGGAGGTCTTCTTCGAGTTTCAGAATCGTCTCCGCCCGGCGGTCAAGGGTGGGATCTGCCAGCAGATAGTCGCCGATGTAGCTGTGGGCCTGCAAGGCGGTGAAGGCGCGGTCGAGGTCGTCGAGCAGCATTTCCTTTACATCCGGCGTGGGTGGATTGTCTCCGTCCAACAAGCGGCGGCGGATGCGGTATCGCAATGCCCGCACCCGTTCGGGCGGGGTCACGGCCTTGGCATCGCGCGGGTAGCGGCTTTCTACGAGGGTGAGTAGCGTCTCGCAAAGATAGGTGAGGCGCTCATGAACGTTTCCCGATCCCGCGTAACCGAGGGATTCGGTTTCCTTGAGCGCGAGGATGCCGGTGCCGAGTCGATGAATGCGCTGGTCCACCGGCATTAGCGGTTTCGGCGTCCAGCCGATGCGATCTTCCAGCTTGGAGAGTCGGAGGCCGAAAGTTGCTTCCACCGCAGGATCGTGAAAAAAGCGCAGGCCTACGGGCACGAGGAACGCGCTTTTCCCAGCAGGCAGCCGCGCGGCGACCTTAAGCAAAATCGATGCCACGCCTTCGTTGAGCGGATCGAGCCGCCGATGATGGTGATAGATCTCGCCCTCCGGGAAAATGACGAGGGGGTCGGTGCCGGACTCCAACAGGGTCATCGCCGTTTTGATGGCGGAAAGATCCGGCCCGTCGCGATCCACCGAGAAGACGCCCATGCTCTGGAGTGCCCATGAAGCGGTGGGGCTGACTTCGAAAATTTCCCGAGCGGCCATGAACAAGGCCCGCATGCCGTAGCGGGCGGCAAGTTCCATGACCACATGCGGGTCCGAGTGGTCGGAATGATTGGGCGCAAGCAGCACCGCGTGACCTGCTTCGCTCAGTTCGCGGATCCGCTGGAAACCCTCAGCCTCGATTTTACCAATCCGGTATTTGCGGGAAAGGTGCACCGCACGGTTCACCGCCAAGCCGAGCGGCCGCAACCAACCGACCATCTTCGGCGGGCGGAAGGTGTAGGGAAGGTCGTTTCTGAGCCGGCGCACGGCTCATTCCCTAGCAAGATATCCACCAAAGAAAAGAATCAATCCGCGCTCAGGAATTTACGATCTCTAAAATTCAGGGCCAACGTCTTTCCATTCTCATCATCGTATAACAACACCACGTAATTCCCGGAGGAGGCGACGGGAATGGATGTGAGGTCGCCGGCGGCAGACCTGAGTGGCACGTAGCCGCGGGGGTAAAGGATGGGAGCTTGGGTAATCGCAAGCCGTTTGACGAAGACCGGGTTCCACTTTCCATCAGGATCGCGCATCTCCACTTTGATTTCAGGATTGCGCGATACGGAGACGAAAGTCGCGCTGCGCTCGTTCTGAGGATCCTGTTGTTTCAGCCTGAGAATCCGAATTGCCCAATGGGCCGGCTCTTGATCGGTGGCGGGGACTTCCTCTGCGAATGGAATCAAGGTGGTTGTCTCGTTCGGCAATATGTTCACCCGCGTAGTCCCCTCTTTGAGCCCCGCCCGCATGAATTTGATCGTCCGGTTGCCCGGAGGAAGGCTCACGCCCCCGGTCACATCGCCGAGTTTGTATCCCGCCTCGTTGGCCTTCTTGCCCTCGACTTCCATGGTTAGCATCCCGGTTCCCTGAGTAACCGAGTTGGCGAGACGGATGAATCCATTTTTCGGGGCCTCGGCCGCCAAGGCTGACAGGGGCAGTAAAACGGCAGCGACCGCACAGGTTTTCAATCGGTCAAAAATCGTTTTCATAGGTTACTCGTGGGATGTGTTTGGCAGGATCAATGCTTCCGTCGGATTTCCTCTCGCCGGGATCGGAGAAAACCGTGAAGACCTTGCGGGATTCTGCTAGAACTTCCGGTGAAGCCGCGGGCCCGGTGATTGCTTGACCGATAACCCAAACCCGATAATTCCGCGAGCGAACTGTGGAAGCATCATAGACCCGCGAGAACACCTCTTCTGCGGCCGCGTCCGACCATTGGATATCGGTGAAATCTTTGTAGAGATCCTTGTTTCCAAAAATGAGATTGCTATCCCGGTCGGTCACTGACGCCAGTTCGGAAGCGCTGGCAAACGGGCGGCGGAGCATGATGGCATCGGCGATTTGATCTGCTACCAGAGTGGTGGTTGGGGTGCCAAGCTTCAGCGCGGTAGTCGCCGGGCGGTAGGGTCCGGTGGTGTCGTGGTCCCAACTCGTGACGCGGCGGAGTTCGGGATCTTGTTCTAGCAACCCGGCGGCCATCGCGCGCAGGGCGTCTTTACTGGCGGTGTTCACATTGATGTTCCCCCGGATTTCCACCACGTTGCCCTCGCGCTCGGATAATTTGTCCGAAGCGGGGATTCCGGTGTGGAACAGATCGAGCAGTTGTGCCGCACGCTTGCCTGCGACGTCGAACCGGGCGTGCTCCGGTCTGCCGATGCGCAAGGTGTTGCCGCCGCCGTAGTCGGTGCTCAGTGAGGAAGCCGGGGTGACCTCCGGCCAACTGTTGCGAGCGCTCGGCATGATCGGCTTGTTCCGCACATCGGGTGGTATCAATAGATCGGTATCCGATTTGCCCGTTCCCACTACACCTTTGAGATCCTTGTAAGCTGGCCTCCACAGCAGTGGATCGTAGACATTGCCCAGTTCAGTGGCGCTGTAGAAGCGGCCGAGATTCGAAATCCGTTGGGGAGCATTTTGGGCGAGCGGAGTGGGTTTGGTCGGCCACACAGTCTTGTCGGTGGGGAACTTGGTATTGTCCGTGGTCACCGCGAAAGTCCCGGTCGGAGAGTCGTGGCCGCCGTCGGGCCATTCCGAGGGCATCACCCGGCCGTAGTGGTAGCGCTTTGCCGGGTTGGGATCCGTATCGTAGATTGATTTACGCCGGATGTTGCGGCGGCCCGGGCTGATGTTTTCCGGATAGGCGTTCTCACCCAGGCGGGTCGTCCGGAGGTAATGGGAAATCCGCGGATCGCCCATGTTATTTACGAAAACTCCGTAGGGCCCGTAACTGTGGCCGGGGATGGCAGCCTTCGCGGTTTTCCGTGGCGTGCTGCTCGAGAAACTAACGCCGAATGCATCCCGAACGATGCCCTTGATCGTTTGCACGGGTTGGTCGTTCCAACGGAGGGTGATGCCCCGCGCTCCGAGCTCGGGTTCGAGCAAATCGAAGGACACCACCTTGGGGGCTCCGGTCGAGGTAAATTCCGGGGTGTAGTCCAGAGTGTAGTTCACGCTGGCGAATTCATAGAATGTATACTCGTCGGGCTTCAGGCTAACCGTCTGAGGCGCGCTGTAGAAGGTGCTCCCGATCTTTGTCAGGGTATGCACCGATTTCTTTGTATCCGTAAGGATCGACGGATCGTCAAACGGCAATGATTCGGCACTCGCGCCGATGGTCTCAGGGAGCAGATTGACTTCGTAACTCAGCCTGGCCGCACCGGACACATTTTGGTTAGTCATATTCCACAACTCGCCGAACAGCTTGAACTGCCAGAACAATACATAGCGCGATCCCACTTTGCCACTCCCGAGAAAATTGATGTGCAGCACGATCTCGCTGAGCTGCGGATACGCGTCCAGGCCCAGGTAGTTACCGACGCTGACGCTGGGTTCGCTATCGGTATCCGCATAATCCATGGCCCCGGCGGCGAGGGTCTTCAGGTAGTCATCGGGAAATCCCCCTTTGCGATCCTTAAAGTCCGGCATGGCGGTATCGATCCAAGCGGCGAACTGATCCACGGCTTGAGTGCGCGGGTCGGACAGGAGTTTGTTCAGATTCAACTTGGGCTTACCCGTGACGTTTTTCGATAGACCGGACGCAAAGGGTATGATCGGTTGCTCGAGGTATTTCACATTGGAAGTGCTGACCGATCGCTCCAAAGCGGCGGTAGTTGGATCGGTCGCCAGTCCGGTTTTGAGGTCACGCAAAAGGGATCCCGTGCCAAGAATCCCTGTGGCGCCAACAATGGACTCCGGAGAGATCATCACGGGGCGCCCGTCGATCACCTGCTGGGTCAGTGACTTGGAGCCACCGGCGGCGGCGGTGGGTTCATCGCCGGACTTGGGATCCAGCGTATGGACAGCGACGGCACTTTGGGCAAAGTCGGTTGCGAGAATCGGTTTGGCAGGAGGTGCGGGAAACTTCGAGCGTGCGTGAATCCCGGCAGTGCCATTGACATTTCCTGAGACGCGCCCGTCGATTTTCCCCTGCATGTCTTCCACCCAGTAGGCATAGCGGGACACGACCTTACCGGCGGGGTCTTTGATCGAAATCCAGCTCACCTTGGCAGGGTCATACCAAGGCAGGGTCGTTAGTTCCTTGGTGGTGCTTCCCACTAGCAAACTTGAATCCGGTGCTTTGAGCAGATTGCCCGGCGCAGGGGTCGTCGCGGTGCTGAACAGGGGCAAATAACGGTAGCTCAGGGCACCGTCACCACCGGAGCCGCGGGCGAGATAGAGGTAAGGAATCGGTTCCTTCGTGGAGCCGGTCGCGGGCGGCAGCATGCCTTGGAGAATGAGGAAATCATCATTGGCAGCTTCCTGGGTCAGGACACCTTTAATGTCCTCGAACCCGGCGCGGGCGGCGAGCTCGGCGCGTTGGCGGTCGGAAAACGAGCGGGCGGTGTTCCGCTCGATGCTGGCGACAAGAAGAATGCCGACCGCAAGGATTAACAGTGCGCCGACCACCACCAGAATGGCAGGCAAGGCAAAGCCATCTGCGGTCGTGCGGTGACGCATGGATTTATGATTTAGCATGATTTCCAAAACGTAGGGTGGCTCCGTAAACTTCGAGATTCTTGTTGCGGTCCGCCTTGGCGGGATCTCCCAGAAAGACGCCCGTGCTCCCGGCGCCATTCCAATCAGCCGACAGCTTGAGCTTCCCCGTAAGATCACGGCGGGCGATGATTAGTTTCACATCGTATGCGTCGGGCGAAATCGTGTCGCTTTTAACCCAGTCGACCCAGTTCCCGTTGGCATCGCGCGATTTGGGCCGCGCCTCGAAGGACACCACCCCGAAGGCAACCGGCTCATCCACATCCGACTTCTCGGCGAATAGCTGAGCCACCCCAACCGGAGCCGTGGTGGCCTCACGGAGAGCCTTGAAAGTCACGTTACTCTCACGGAAGCCACGCATGAGACAGCGCACGTTTTTCCCACCAATCGTGAGATCCTTGATGTAATAATTCACCGCGCAGAGATCGCCAACGCGCCCGGCATTGGTCTGAGCCTGGGCGGTTTGCAGGCTGAGAAATCCAATTCGGTCAATCGGCCAAGCCGCCGAGGATTTTTCCGCCACGGCACCTTTGACGAAGCTCCCGGTGGAGAGGTCGGATGCCAACTGCGTGATCAGCGCCCGCGCTTCGCGCTCGGCAGCGATATTCCCACCTACCCTCTCGTAGCCCTCGCCGGAGCTCCCCAGCAGGGTCGCGGCGACGATTAGAATGACCGATCCGATCGCCATGGAGAACATCAATTCAATGAGCGAGAACCCACGGCTTTGCTGGTGGATAGAACTCATGGAATGCGAGTGTAAAAATCGAGTTTTTGACGCTTGGCCGCCGGAGATCCCGCCGGGTATTCGAGGGAGATTCTCACCCGCAGCATCGGAGTGGCTCCCACTTGCGGCGTCGTCGCCGCCGCACTGAGCAGCGCGATGTAGCGAACGACCTGTCCGTCAAGTTCGCGGGCGCCTTTGTCGTATACCGCCTTGGTGAGTTTACCGATCGGCTTTCCCTCGGAATTAAATGCCAGTGCCCATACCTCGCCCGCAGCGGGGAAGGCCTGGCCGACACTTGTCGCTGTGAAATAGCGCGGACTTCCCTCTCGGGATGCGCGGATCTCGTCCATGCACACCGGCACCACCCACGTGCTGCGCGTTTCCGCCTCAGAGGACATGCCGCTTTTGCCCGATTCCGCCAAGGCACCGAAAACCAATGGGATCGCCACGGCTAGCACGCCGATGGCGATTACCGCTTCGATCAGCGTGGAGCCACGCACCATCATTGAAGCCTTACATGTTAGGTTCATCCGTCGATCCGGTAGGGGCGTGCGGTGACACGTCCGATTTTAAGCCGATTTTCTGAAATCGTCTTCGCGTCGCCACGGCGGTTAGGAGCCGCGACCCCCTTTCGGTAAGCCCCTTCCGCGAGGCGGATCGCGATGGGAGTTGAGCCAGACGGATAATGAAGACCACCGCGTGAATTGAAGGCGATGGCATGGACCTGAACACTGAGATTCTTGGTCCCGCCGTAAGAGAGATTGATCTGCGGCTGGTCGAGCGGGTTGTCGACTCCGTCCACGGCTCCGCCGATCAAGACGATGCCGGTATTCAAGGTCTGCCAGCGACTCAGCAGGACACCTTTCAGTGCCAAGGGCGCGGTGGGCGTTTCGGGCCACTCGTCCACTCGAAACAAGCCGATCCGGCAGCGCTCGTCGGCTGAAGGAAGGTCACCGGGCTCGGCAATCGCAAGAATCACATAGGAGCGCGAGGTGATCGCCGAGGTCCGCGCTTGTTCAATCAAGCCACTGAGCGTGTCCGTCGCCGCTTTGCGGGACTGGACGCCGGTCCCATTTAATAGGCTGACACCCGCCGTCATCAAGATCACGAGGATGGCAATCACTGTCACCATTTCGATGAGCGAGAATGCCGGACTTCGTGAGACGAAACGGGTTTTTTGGGGGAAATAAATCACAACTTAGAATGTCGAATCTGACAAGAAGGTTGCACATATTGTGCCAACACGAAGTAAACACACAAATGAGAGGATGCCAACTTCTCATGTTCAACCCGCACTTTGTGACACATCCGTCATGATCGCCGGAAGCACAAAATCCAAAACCGACCGCGCCGCCTATTTTGAGCGCACATCATACCAAAAGTGGTCCGCGGCTTGGCGATCATTTCCACGAAACACTTTGCGGACGAACGCCGGATTCCGGAACAGGTACCAGTCGCCAAATTGATCGAACTTCCGGCACGAAGTCACCAGCGGCGACCATACCAATGTCCCCCATGAGCGCCCGGACTTGCGGCCATGGGCTTTTAGACGGCGGGCGAAATCCACGTCTTCCACCGATACGAATTGTGTGTCGAATCCACCGATTGCCTCGAAATCCGCCTTTAAGCACCAAAACAGGCCAAAACTTACCCCGGTAAATGCAAGATAGGGCAGGATCGCAAACCCACTGGCCACGATCCCGACTGACCAACGTTCAGGCAGAACCATGGCGCCACCGCCGATCACCTTTCCTGAGTCGAGTCGCCGCAGGATTTCCTGAAAACTGTCCGGATGCATGCGGCTGTCCGCATCGCAGGTCACGATGATGTCGCCGGAAGCGGCCGCGACCCCGGCATTGCGGATCGAGGAGAGATTCTTCGCGTCCTCGCGGGCGATCACACAGCCATGGCGGATCGCGATGGCGGCCGTGTCATCGGTGCATCGGTTGAGCACCACGACGATCTCGACGGGCACCGCTACCCGCGCCGCCGCCGCTGCTGCGGCCATTAAACAAGCGGGGATGAAGGCCGCTTCATTGTGAGCAGGAATGATGAGGGAAATCCGCGGCATTATTGTGCCTCCCCTTCGTTCGCGGGCTGTTTTGGATTTCCGCCACCGAGAATCCCGTCGAGAATCCCGCTGGCTTCGTGAATCGCTTTGCTGCCTCTTTCAATGATTTTCACCCCCTTTTCCATCGTTTTGGGGGAAGGCTCGCCGAGCAAGGAGTGGGTGAATTTAATCACTTTTTCACCGGTTTCCGGGATCTGATCAAACATCCGGATGCCAGCCGCCGCGATCAAGCGATCGGTCAAGTCCTCCTTAGGATCGTCCAAAGTCCCGCTGATCCGCAAGGTGGTCCATAACAACCCGCGCTCACCAGGCGCGAAAACATCCGTTTCCGCACCCGGGATGGTGGCGAGCGTTCCAGGTGCGAGGCCGAGTCGGAACAGACCGTCCATTTGCTGGTCGCGGAGCGTGATCGCTCCCTCCAGCCGCACTAGCCCCTCGCTGGAGAGCACCAGATGGGTTAGAGCGAGTTCGCCCTTTTTCCACCGCCATTCGGTATGGGCCTCATTGAGCGCGAGCACTCGAAAGCGACGGGTGTCGGCATAGGCTGCCAGCGCGTCGAGCATCGGCAAAGCGGTGATTACTCCATTCTGAATCGTCAGCTTGCCACTTGCCACTGGCGCAACCGCGCTGTTATCCAGTCGGAAATCCGAGTTCACATCACCGGTTAGACGCTTCGCCCAGTTCGCATTCAAAACGTCCTCGCACTTCACCCCGGTCGCATCTCCTTCGACGGCGAAACGCTGCGAGTTCATGTCCCACTCGCCGGCGCCCTGAATTCTGCCAGTCGCCCATGCCGCCACCTTCATTTCGGTTAGAAAAACCTGTTGATTCTGGTAGCGGAGCTGTGTCCCGTCGAGTCGCAGCTCCGGCATATTGGCGAATGGAAGGCGGAGCGTCCCTCCTTGGATCTCCGCTCGATAGGCGTCTCTCGCTCCGGCCTGCTCGGCATGCAGGCTCATGCCGCTCGCGATCGCCAAGCCTTGGTCAAGGATGGCCTTCACCACCACTTCGTGCACATCGATGCCCTGGAGCTCTGCTTCACTCGGGAACCACGCGGGCCGCTTCGCCTTTTTTTCCCAATGCGGTTGGACCTCATCCGTCACGCGCGCACTCCCCTGCTTCCTCGCATCCACCGAGACCTCCAAGCGCCTCAGACT
>JAYWDF010000906.1:0-3189 GCA_043779985.1 Akkermansiaceae bacterium
CGAAGAGATGATCATGTGGCGAGATCCTTACGTGAAGGGACCGTTGCCACGCGAACTAACACCGGAAGAGATCGAAGAGGGTAAGCGTGCCGCTGCCGCCGCTCTCGTTATCGCTCAAGAAGCATGGGAAAAGAAGAAGGCGGATGCAGCTCCGCTGCTCCGCCAGCTTCTTCCACCGGGCGAAACCACGCCTGATGAGAAAATCCAGCAAGCGGCCGGGGAAACAGCAGAATTACAGCGCAAGGCTATAGCTGCCAATGCGCAAAATCCGCAGATGGAACGTGCCTTGGATGACATCGCTCTAAGACACGACACGCCGAAAGAGAAATTCGACGAGAACGGCAGGAAGCAACAACTGGTGGGCGAGCTGGATGGGATGCCGCTTTACATCCAAAGTTTCGATACCCTGCAATCTGCCAGTGTGAGCGCGGATGAGCTATGGCCTGCCGCAGCATGGCCATTCTCAAACAACAACACAGGACTGAATCTGAGTGGTGCGGGCACCACTCTTGGCCTTTGGGAGGTGGACGGCGGGATGAATGCAAGTCACATCGAGCTTGGCGCACCGCGCGTAGTGCAGAAAGACAGCGCTGCTCTCGATCCCACCGGCCATGCCACCCACGTCGCAGGCGCGATGGCTGGAGCAGGTGCGCTGAATCTCGGCTTCCTCCCCGCAGCATTCAACGAGAGCCGAGGCGTAGCCTACGGGGCAAGTGTTTTCGGCTACAATACTTTGGATATCGCGTCCGAGCGGCTTAGCGCGGCTGCGGGCAATCTCACCGATCCGCCACTACGCGCGGCAAATAATTCTTGGGGAAGACCCGGACCGTGGGCCCAGTTCGATAATAATCCACTACCTCCAGAGCCAGCGGGTGTGGACACTGATGGAGATGGAATTTTTGGGGAGCCTAATGTGGATTTGAGATGGAGATGGAGTGGTTTAGCCAATCCAGCGTTCCAGGAGGATTTTCAATTTGGATTCTATTTTCCTAGCGACGCTTCCGGCACAGGCGGCAATCAAATCGATGCGTTCATGCAGACGGATGCGCCGCGCCACCTGCTGGTGTTCGCTTGCGGCAATGACCGAGCGACCGGGCCTCAAACCGCCCCAGCCACCTACTTTATCGGAACGACGGAAATCAACTCAACCGCGCAGCCAAGGGTCTGGCAGAATGGGGACGACGGAGGCTATGACACCATCGCATCTCCAGCCACCGCGAAGAATGTGCTGTCCGTGGGTTCATGTGAAGATATCTATCGACAAGTGGGGAATCAGATCACTGCCGGATTCGTGCCCGGCGCAGTCGTGACACCCTCGGCATTCAGCGGCGCGGGTCCTACGGATGATGGGCGCATCAAGCCTGACTTGGTGGCGGTTGGCTCACCCTCCGCCATCCCACGGGCGGCATTTGGTTTCAACTTCACTCCCGCAGGGGGTAATCCATTTGGAGTTCTCGTAGGGCCTACCAATGGGGCTGGCAACTACACGATAGGAATACAGGGCACGAGCTTTTCGGCCCCTACCGTGTCAGGATTGCTGGGGCTGGTGATGCAGCGTCGCCATCAGCTCTATCCCACGCTCCCAGCCAGCGAGGCATGGCAGGGTTCCACGCTCAAGGCCATCGCAATCAATGGTTGTGATGATGTCGGTGCGCCGGGGCCGGACTACCGCATGGGCCACGGCCCGGCCAATGCCCAGCACTCCGTGCAAGTCGTGACGGATGAGCATGCGAACGGACGTGGCTCGCTCGTCAAAGAACTTTCGATGGCTCCGGGCGCATCCGTCTCATGGATCGTCCGATCCACCGGAGCCGTTCCGTTATCGGTTACAACCGCATGGAGCGATCCCGCAGGCCCTGCGCTTACCGTGGCTTCCACACCGGAATCTCAGGTGCCGATGCTGGTGAATAACATTGATCTCAGGATGGAATATCTCGGGCCGGATATCACTACTGTCCCTGGTCCCAGCACTCCCGTCTCTACGTTTCTACCCTGGGTGCTTAATCCCGATCTCACTAATGAGACCAATGCGCTGCGCTCCGCAGCAGCAGCGCGGGGACTGGATAATCGGAACAATGTCGAAAAGGCATCCATCGCTACGCCTGCTGCTGGCCGCTACCGCATCACCCTCACCCATTCCGGCGGGTTACCCGGTAATCCCGCGCCGAGCAATCAGCTCGTTTCCACGGTGCTGAGCGGCGTGACCTCTGAACTACCGAAGATCGACTCACTTGCCGTTTCACCCACCGCTACTGAGTATCTGCTCACATTCACTGCGGACCCTGGAGCTTATTTCACCATCCAAAGTTCGCCGGATCTCGTGAATTGGACCGACAGCGGGTCCGTGCTCGCGGCGAACGTGACCAATACGGTGCTGGTCACTTCTGCGATCACAAACAGCAAGCTCTTCTGGCGCATGAGGAGGGGCCAATGAAGAACTTACTCGTTCTCTCGGGTCTTGTGGGGTTCACAGCTTTGCCATTGGAAGCCGTGGTAATGGTCCATGCGTTGCCTGAACCGATAGATATTTACACAGACTTCGAACCGATGATTTCCGATTACTTTCCATATGACATCGACGGGAATGGAACGATCGATTTTACCTTTATCGGAGACCCTTCCACTGCCAGCCTACGAACTGAACGCGCAAATCGCCTAGTGATTGTGGTAGATCCTCCCCCGAATCTCGGTGGTCCAGTAGCGTCATTGCCCTTTGGCTACTTGATTGCCAATAATCTACTGGATTCCCGTATTAGATGGACTTCCAGCGATATTGTTGATGGGTATGTTTCGCCGGACGAATTTGTGGGTACATCAATCATCCAAGTGTTTTTCTCAGGGCATAACACCCAGTTCACGGAACGCTCCGTGATTGGTATCGAGTTCGAGGCGGATGATGGGATTCACTACGGGTATTTTGATATATCTCCAGCACCGTTTATAGCTCCCAGAATCACCCTGCACGGCTGGGCGTGGGAGACTCGACCCGGCGTGCCAATCTTGGCAGGCCGGGTTCCGGAGCCATCCGCTGTAATCCTTGCGGGTGTAGCTACCGTGTCCCTTCTGTTACGCCGTCGAAGAGAATGAAGAAAGCAGAATCGGGTCGAGGTGACGGGATTGCGCCCGTCACCCCTCCCACACCACCGGACATGCGGGTCCGCATCCGGCGGTTCCTATCAGACGACGGGG
>JAYWDF010000907.1:0-9100 GCA_043779985.1 Akkermansiaceae bacterium
AAGCATTGCGCCTGAATAACTCATGAATTCTGGGACAGGCTCTACTCTATGAAAATCATCCACGCCTTCCTGTTTGCCACTTCCCTCGGCGGTATCGCCTCCGCCGCGACTATCGTGCAGACCGGGAACTACTCGTTTACTCCAACCGGCAACCAAACTTTAACTTTCAACAAGTTTGACACAATGGGCGGGACCCGAACTCTCCTCAACGTGACGATCACTACAAGCGTTACGAAGTCAGGAGGCTCGCTCTATGTGGACAATGACTCCGCATCTCCTGCCTCAGGCTCAATTTCTCAATCGGTCACAATCAATTTGAGTGCGACCGGGGCATCACTTTTAAACGAGGCATCTGATGGCTTGGTCGGAAGTAATGTCACGGCTAACTCATTCTACTCAGTTAGCCTCTCTGCAGATGACGGCGATGGTGCTGGATATCAGGCTGGCGGCACAGACTGGGGTGGCACAGAATTTTCCGATGTCACTACTTCTCAGAGTGAAACCGCAGGATCGACTGCTAGCTTTGTTGGCAGCGGCACAACCTTTACGATTAAAGCATCTGGGACTCAGGCAACTGACACCGCAGCCGTCAGTGGAGTTGCTGGAGCTTTTTCTCCAGCCGTCGCCTCGGGTTTCGTCACTGTGACCTATACCTATTCTGTCCCGGAACCCGCAGCAGCACTGCTTGGCGGTCTCGGCCTACTGACTCTCCTTCGTCGCCGCCGGCATTGAGCCGGTTTGTGCGGAAATTAGCCGCAGGTTTTCACAAAAGCCTCTCACTTCGGGTGAGGGGCTTTCTTGTGTCCGCTCATCGCAGAAGTCCATGGATGGAGACGCCGTGCGTCGGCGGCTCACCTCATGAGTGCTCCTCCAAGTGACTCACCACGGGTGCGGGTGCGCCCCATGATTAAAGGAAAGGTTTGCCGGGGAGATGGGAAAATCCAATTCTCCGGCGATGCAAAACCGATTCTACGGAAATTTTGACACCGAGCGACGCTCGGGGGCTGGCGACGGCACGGACTACCGGACGCCCTTCCAGATCGACCGCGACCGGGTGCTGCACACGCCAACGTTCCGGCGCTTGCAGAACAAGACGCAGGTGTTCTGGAGCGGTGAGTATGATTTCTATCGAACCCGGCTGACGCACTCGCTGGAGGTGGCGCAGATCGGCAAGTCGATTTCCTACTGGCTGAAGAGCCACAAGGACGGACCGCTGGCAGATGACTTTTTCATCGACCCTGATCTGGTAGAAGCCATCTGCCTGTCCCACGATCTCGGGCATCCGCCGTTCGGACATGCCGGGGAGCGGACCCTGAATCACCTGATGCGCAACCACGGCGGCTTCGAGGGCAACGCGCAGACACTGCGCTTGCTCACCGAGCGGATTTTCTCCGCAAAGCGCAGCGGCATGGATCCGACACGGGCATTCCTCGACGGCGTGCTGAAATACAAATCCCTGTGGACCGAGCTCGGAAACCGACCGGAGCACCACTTCATTTATGACAATCAACACGCCTACCTCGACTGGGCGATGGGTGGAAATGACTTCCCGCTGGAACTCACTTCCGGCCCGGTGCGCGACAAGTTCAAATCCATCGAGTGTCAGCTGATGGACTGGGCGGACGACACGGCCTACTCGCTCAACGATCTATCCGACAGCGTGCGCGCCGGATTTCTCAACATCGAAAAAATCGAAGCTTGGGCGGAGAAACACGGCGAGCCCACGGGCGATGCCACGCCGCTTGGCGATCTGATGCGGGCGATCCGGCGCAAGCGGGTCGATCCCTTCGTCGGAAAGCGCATTGGCAAATACATCCAAGCCACCCACTTGGAGACGGACGTCAATTTCCTGAGCGCTTATACTAACCGTTATCGGTTCCGGCTCGCCATCGATCCCGCCGTGAAGGCCGAGTCCGGCCTCTTCAAGCGCCTCGCCTTCGAGGTGGTGTTCCTATCCCCGCAATTGAAACAACTCGAGCACAAGGGCAGCCGGATGCTGCGCCAGTTGTGGGAGGTGTTGGGAGAAAGATACATCTCACAACAGAAAATCGACGGCCAGGACTTCCAGCTCCTGCCAGCGGACACCGCTGCGGAAATCGCGGCAGCGCCCGATGAAGCCACGCGGGCAAGGCTGGTCTGCGACTTCCTGTCAGGCATGACCGATGGCTATGCCGCGAGGACCTACAAGCGCTTGTTTTCCCCGGACTTCGGCTCGATCGGAGACCTGATAGGCTGACTCAGACAGCGGCGGACAGCTTGAGCACGCCGACGTAGGGCAGGTTCCGGTATTTCCCTTTGTAGTCCAAGCCATAGCCGACGACGAACTCGTCGCCGATTTCGAAACCGACATAATCGGCATTCACTTCCTCCGCCCGCTCCTTGTCCTTGGCGAGCAGCACAGCGGTATGCACGGCGACGGCCCCTTCTTCGAGGAGCCTTGCGGACACGGCGTGCAGCGTTCTGCCGGTGTCGAGAATGTCGTCGAGCAGCAAGACATGATGGCCCTTCACCTCGGGGAAATGCCGATCGAGGAAATCCACTTTGCCAGAGCTCTCCAGGCCACCGTGGTAGCTGGCCACATTGAGACACTCGATTTCCAGCGCCCGCGGCACCCGGCGCAGCAAGTCCGCCGCAAAGACCAAGGCCCCTTTCAGGAGGATGACCACCACCAGGGTTCCTCCCGGGAAATCCCGCTCGATCTCGAGGGCCATCGAATCGAGCCGGCGCTCGATCACTGCTTCATCAATCAAAATCCGCTCGATGTCATTGCGCATGCCCACGGGATATCCCTTTCGTGCACAGTCGCCAAGCGGCAAAAACAGGAACTCACGGCGCGCCGTGAAACTTCAAGATCCGCTCACCCGCGCGGTAATAGTTCAAGCGGTCACGGGCATGAATTTCCAAAAACGAGGGATCTTCCCGCAAGGCGCGGTATTCGACTTGGTGGTATTCCCGATCGGCCAAAATGGTCGCTTCATAATCTTTCGCGAGTTTGAGCTTCGCCTCGAGCTTCTCCATTTCCCGGCGTTGCGGGAACGCGGTGGCAACCACCACGAAACCGATGGCCATGCAGAACACCACAAACACGATTCGCCCGGCCCCTTGGATCACCCGCGTGCGGGCCTCCAAGCGCGTCAATTTGACTCCAGCCATGGGACGTTTCGCCATCTTCTGCCCCGAGAAGCGCCCAAAATCCGCCGATTGTCAAGCAAACTAAAGGACTTCCGCCAACCAGGTTCGATTTCTAATCAGTGATCCAGCTTGAGCTTTTTCAACTTGGGCTCGATCACAAACCGACAATAGGGGTTTTTCGATTTGTTCTCGTTGTAGTAGTTCTGATGGTAGTTCTCCGCTGGATAGAACTCGGACGCCTTGGTGATTTCGGTCACGATTGGGTCTTTAAAATCAGCCTTGGCCGTGGCTTTAGAGGCTTCGGCGATCTTCTTTTGGCCATCCGTGTAGTAGAAAATTACCGAGCGGTACTGGGTGCCGGCGTCATTGCCCTGGCGATTGAGGGTGGTAGGGTCGTGAAGATTCCAGAACCAGGAAAGCAGCTTTTCGTAAGTCAGCTTTTTGGGGTCAAACACGACGTGCACCACCTCGGCATGGCCAGAATCCCCGTCACAGATCTGCTCATAGGTCGGATTTTTCACGGATCCGCCCATGTACCCGGAAGTCGCCGAGTAAACACCGTCGATCTGGCGATAAGCGGCCTCGATGCACCAGAAACAGCCCGCACCGAGCGTGGCGGTTTCCGCACCAGCGGGGACTTCGGGCATCTTGGCGGCTTGTTTGTCAGTAGCGGTCATGACTTTGGCGGGTTCGCACGAGGCGAGCGTGGGGATGAGGAGCAGCAACGAGAGGGCGAGTCGGCGGTTCATGGTCGTAGGATACACCAACAGAAGATTTCTTCCCGAAATATTTCATCACCATTCAAGGCCCACGCCTTCTTCCAAAATGATCACCTGCTCGCTGATGCCAAGCCGGTCCGCCTCCATCAGAAGTCGCTCGACGGGCTCGTCGTGCGGCTCATTGCCTAACGGAAATGTCCCGTAATGCATCGGGATGAGCGCCTTGGCACCCAGATCGGCGAAGGCGCGCACCGCCTCCTCCGGGTTCATGTGGACATCGCGCCCACTTGGCGACTCGTAGGCTCCGATGGGCATGAGTGCGACGTCGATCTCGTAGCGTTTGCCGATTTCCTTGAAGCCGTCGAAGTAGGCGCTGTCCCCGCAGTGGAAGACGCTTTTCCCGCCTGCTCGGACGATGTAGCCGCCGTAGTCGCGGTGGGTGTCGTGAATGAAGCGCGCGCCCCAGTGGTGGGATGGAGTGTGGATGATTTCGAGTTCGTCAAAATCCAAGGAATCCCAAATCTTCATTTCATGTGTCGCAGGAAATCCGAGTCGCTTGACCAGGGAGGCACTGCCCATGGGGACGATGATGCCCTCGCGCGCCTGGAGGATTTTCAAGCTCGGCTTGTGGAGATGGTCGAAATGCGCGTGGGTGACGAGCACCAAATCGACCTCCGGCAGGCCGTGCAAGTTCAGCCCGGGCTGGCGCGAGCGCTTCACCGGGCCGTGCCATTTCGCCCAGTTAGGATCGACGATCACCGAGTGCCCGGCGAACT
This sequence comes from Akkermansiaceae bacterium, assembly GCA_043779985.1. GTDB lineage: Bacteria > Verrucomicrobiota > Verrucomicrobiia > Verrucomicrobiales > Akkermansiaceae > Luteolibacter. Next base: position 4,628 of record JAYWDF010000907.1, read on the forward strand.
GAAGGTAGAACGATGCGTGGCCGATCCAGGTGATCCGGACCTTGTCCAGATCGGGAGGAGCGAGCACCGGTTCAAGCATGTCACCGTTCGCCCTGCGGAACATCCCCGGCACGATGCGGTGGCGCAGAAAGCGGAGGTTTCTCGCGGCCCAGCCCTTCTGTGGCAGCAACCCGGAATAGCGGGCGGGTAGCGGCATTATCGGTAAGGGCTCTTCGTCGTTCACAACAGTTGGATTCTACGAGCGGGAAAAATGCTTTGCATCGAAAACCTCAAATTCATTTCCCGTAGGCAGCCGCGATCTTCCCCGCCCAGTCCGCGGCCCGGGCGGCGAAGCTCCGATCATCGCCTGCATAGAGGATGCCGCGGGAAACGTTGATGACATCCGGTGCGCAGCGGGAGGCCGCGGCCAGCGAGGCGAGATCTCCACCTTGCGCCCCGAGTCCGGGAACCAGCAGCGGAGCGTCCGGCATTTTCGCCAAAACATCCGCCGCATTCGTCAAGCCGACCACATAGCCGACATCCGTCGCGCGGCCTTCTTCCTTCGCCCGCTCGCCAAGCGCGGTGACCAGCTCGAAGACCGAGCGGCCATCCGCCAGCTTCTGCCGCTGGAAATCCCCAGAACCCGGATTGGAGGTGACAGCTAACAAGTAGATCCCCTTCCCCGCCCAATCCAGAAACGGCTCGATCGAATCATAACCGAGAAACGGATTGAGCGTGACCGCATCCACATTCCATCCGGCGAAATAGCCTTGCGCGTAATACTTCTGCGTCTCGCCGATGTCGCTGCGTTTCGCATCCAGAATCACCGGCACGTCCTCCGGCATCCCACCGAGCAACTCTTCCAACAGACGGATCCCCTCGATGCCCATCGCTTCGAAGTAAGCCATGTTAGGCTTGTAAGCCGCGGCCCACTCCGCGGTTTCCTCCACGACTTGCTTGAGAAATTCCCTTGCAGCCGAAGCCCCGCCGTCGCCCGGGCGAGGGTCCAGCCCGACACACAGGCGGGATCCGGTTTTTTCAATCCGTAACTGAAGACGATCGGCGTAGCGCATGGCGGGAGAATGCCTGCGCGGCGCAATTTCGGAAGCGGAAAAATCAAGCGGCGCGCCGCTTCGGTCGTTGACGCACCTGCACGAGCTTACTAGTTTAGGAGAAACCCCATTCTCTTTGACCCATGACACCGTCCACCCGCGGATTCCGCGAGATGAAAGCTGTGGTAGTCCGTTTCGCCGGTGATTCCGGTGACGGAATGCAGATCGTCGGCGAGCGATTCACCGACACCAGCGTCACCGTTCCCAACTCCATCGCCACCTTCCCGGACTACCCCGCCGAGATCCGCGCCCCGGTCGGCACTATCGCCGGGGTATCTGCGTTTCAAGTCCACTTCGGCAGCCAGACCGTGCTCACCCCCGGCGATGAACCGGACTCACTGGTCGCCATGAATCCCGCCGCGCTTGCCGTCCACTTGCAAGACTTGGTCGAGGGCGGGCTCCTGATCGTCAACTCCGCCGCCTTCACCGCCGAGAACCTCGCCATGGCCGGCTACACGACCAACCCGCTCGACGACCCGGCGATTCAGAAAAAATATGAAATCATCCCCCTGGACATTTCCGGGCTCGCCGTCGAGGCGCTCAAGGACAGCGCCCTCACCCAACGCGAAAAACTCCGGACCAAGAATTTCTTCGCCCTCGGCTTCACCTACTGGGTCTACAATCGGCCAATCGAGCCCACCATCGCCTACATCAACGCGAAATGGGCCACCAAGGCGCCCGACTTGGCCGAGGCGAACATCCAGGTGCTCAAGGCCGGCTACTTCCTCGGCGAAACCACCGAGGTCACCCGCAACCGCTACATGGTCGCACGCGCCGACGTCAGCCCCGGCACCTATCGGAAAATTTCCGGCAATGAAGCCATCGCCCTCGGCCTGATCGCCGGTGCGAAAAAGGCCGGCCGCGAATTGCTGTTTTCCGGCTATCCCATCACCCCGGCCTCCTCCGTGCTCGAAGCCCTCGCAGGCTACAAACACTTCGGCGTGATGACCGTCCAGGCGGAGGATGAAATCGCCGCCATCGGCGTCGCCATCGGTGCCAGTTTCGCCGGACAGCTCGGCGTCACCGCCACCAGCGGCCCCGGCATGTGCCTCAAGAGCGAGTTCATCGGCCTTGCTGTCTCCACCGAGCTGCCGCTCGTCGTCATCAACGTCCAGCGCGGCGGCCCCAGCACCGGATTGCCCACCAAGACCGAGCAGTCTGACCTTCTCCAAGCCCTCTACGGCCGCCATGGAGAGAGCCCCATCCCCGTCGTCGCCGCGAATTCTCCCTCCGACTGCTTCCGCGCCGCCTTCGAGGCGGTCCGCATCGCCCTGGAATACTCGACCCCCGTCATCCTGCTCAGCGATGGCTACCTGGCGAACGGCTCGGAACCGTGGCAACTGCCCGATCCCGCATCGCTCCCGGAAATTTCCGCGCCCTTTGCCGATCCGTCGAAACCCTACGTCGCCTTCGCCCGCAGTCCCGAAACCTTCGCTCGCACCCAAGCCATCCCCGGTCAAGTCGGCCTCGAGCACCGCATCGGCGGCCTCGAAAAGGACGGCAAGGGAACCATCAGTTACGACTCGGACAACCACAGTGAAATGACCCGCCTGCGGGCCGCCAAGGTCGAGGCCGTCGCCAAAAGCATCCCACCGCTCCGCGTCACCGGCGAGCGCAGCGGCAAGCTTCTCGTCCTCGGCTGGGGCGGCACCCACGGGGCCATTACTTCCGCCGTGGAATTGCTCCGCGCTGAGGGCTTCGACGTCAGCAGCACCAACCTGCGCTACCTCAACCCCATGCCGCCGGACCTCGGCGCCCTGCTCCAAGGCTTCGAACGGATCCTCATCCCCGAGCTCAACTCCGGCCAACTTTGCCTGCTCATCCGCGCGCGCTTCCTCGTCGATGCCGTCTCGCTCCCTAAAATCAAAGGCCGCCCCTTTAAAATCAGCGAAATCCGCGAACGCGCCTTGCAACTCCTCAACGACTGATCCCCATGGCCACGGAAATTCAAAACATCCCCACCGTCGCAGCCCTCAACCGCAAGGACTTCGTCACCTCCAACGACGTCCGCTGGTGCCCGGGCTGCGGCGACTATGCGATTCTCAACTCACTCCAGCGTACCTTTCCCGAGCTCGGCGTCCCGCGTGAAAACTTCGTCATTGTCAGTGGCATCGGCTGCTCCAGTCGCTTCCCGTATTACATGAACACCTACGGGTTCCACACCATCCATGGCCGCGCCCCCACCGTAGCCACCGGCGTCAAGCTCGCCAATCCCGCACTCTCGGTGTGGATCGTCACCGGCGACGGCGACGGCCTCAGCATCGGCGGCAATCACCTGATGCACCTGTTACGGCGGAACCTGAACGTCACCGTGCTGCTGTTTAACAACCGGATTTACGGCCTAACCAAGGGCCAGTACAGCCCCACCTCGCCGGTCGGCACCAAGACCAAAACCACCCCGAGCGGCTCCATCGACCATCCGCTCAACCCCATCCTTTTCGCGCTCGGTGCCGAGGCCACCTTCATCGCCCGCACCGTGGATAACAATCCCAAGCACATGGTGGAAACCTTCAAGGCCGCCCACGAACACCAGGGCGTGTCCTTCGTGGAAATCCTCCAAAACTGCGTCATCTTCAATGATTCCGCCTGGGACCCCATCTACGGAAAGGAAAACCGCGACGACAAGATGCTCAGCCTCGAAGCCGGCAAGCCCCTGCTTTTCGGCAAGGATAAGAGCAAGGGCATCCGCCTCAACGGTCTCATCCCCGAAATCATCGACGCCGCCACCGTCGCTCCCGGTGAGATCCTCGTCCATCAACCCGATCATCCCAGCACCTTGTATTCCCAAATGCTCGCCACCTTGAATCTACCGGATTTCCCCACGCCCATCGGCGTCATCCGCAAGATCCAGCGCCCCACCTACGAGTCCCTCATCCATGACCAGGTCGAAGCCGCCAAAGCCAGAAAAGGCAGCGGCACCTGGGAGGAACTGCTCCACGGCGACTCCACTTGGACGGTCGAGTAACCTTCCGCGGCGCTCTTCAACCATCATCTCGCCGCGACGGGGATCACTTCCCCCCACCCAACACCCAGCCGAGCAAAACGCGTTTACCTCGGCGCTTCGGGATCTCCGCGACAAACGCATCAAGGAAGGTCCGGAAAACCGCCTTATCGCAATGGGGAACGATCAGGCCCACCCCCTGGCCGGTCGAGGGATTGACTGCGGCCATGACATTCTGCCGCGGTCCCAGACAGTTCGGGCAGTGGCGGTCGCCGCAGGAGTTGGCGTAGCATTCCCGGTGCTGACAGCCGCCGCATTTGGCCTGGTTGTATCCCTGGGGAAAGCGGGATGTCAAAACCCACCAGAAACCCATTATTTGGGACTAACTCTATCGACGGTTTGAGAATCTCATTCAATCCCCAACCTCAGATCCCGGGCAGT
>JAYWDF010000908.1:0-3181 GCA_043779985.1 Akkermansiaceae bacterium
GAATCCGACACCGCGTCCGGCGCCCTCGAAGCCATCCTGCGCTTGTCCCCTGACCTGGTGATGACCGATATTTCCCTGCCCGACAAAAATGGCTTGGAATTGATCAAAGACCTCCAAGCTCTATCACCCGAGATCCCGATCCTAGTCTTCTCGATGCACGACGAAATGCTCTATGCCGAAAGAGCGATGCGTGCTGGCGCGAAAGGTTATCTCATGAAAGGCACGATGATCGACGGGCTTTCCGACGCGATGGAAAGCGTCTTGGGCGGAGGCATTTACTTAAGCCGCCGGGTCAGTGATCACATCCTGCAGAATCTATCGGGAACCCGCACCCCCTCCAAGTCGGGTTTAAAAAGCCTGACTGACCGTGAACTGGAGATTTTCGAACTGATAGGAAGCGGCAAGTCGAGTGCCCAGATCTCAGACCAGCTACACATCAGTCAAAAAACCGTGGACGCCCACCGTGCGAATATCCGCGCAAAGCTCGCCCTAGCAGATGGCTCCGCATTGCTGCGAGAAGCAATTCTCTGGGTGGAGCTTGGGACCGTGGTGTAGCGGACTCATCCTTTCCGGCATCATAAAGTCATACAGCGTTCAGCTAATAGTTCCCGGCGCGAATAACGAAGAGCTGAGATTGCAGCAAGCTGATGGGTGAATCAGCGCCGTCCGGTTTTTTGCTTCTCCTGCACATTGAAGAGAATTAGACGGACAAGTGGCTTCGGAACGAACCATGTGACCGTTTCGTTAAAACGCCTGTGGTCGCTGTTCACTACCACCGGCTAGTTTCCGTCCTTGCGACCCCGCACCTGAATCCGGACTCCATCGGCGACTTTCAAGTTAATGAAGTTGAGGGTTCTGAAATTGAAGTAGGGCCACTTGCCATCGAGATAACCAAATGCTTTCGTATCGGATTTGAATTGAAGTGTCACCACTTGATCCGCCGCATCCACGACAAGGGTTAAGTGGTCATAGTCCCAGAATTTGCGATCGTAGTTATAGATCGAGAGGCCTGGCGGAAATCCCGGAGCGACCGCCTTCAACTTTAGGGATAGTCCAGCTCTGCCCAGCAATAGTTCAACCGCTTTATCGCGCTTCATCAAATAGGTGATCGTGCAGTTACCGCCACCGCTCGGCGAGGAGCCGCTATATATTGTCATCTCAGGATGTGCCGCTAGGTCATTCTCAGGAACCGCATAGGGTTTGAGAATCTGGCCCAGTTCGTCGATCTGGATTCCGAACCCTCCTTTTCCCTGCTCAAGAACGGTCGGTGGAGGTAATACAAGACCCTGAGGAAGCTCCTCACCTTTGACTTCACGAGAAGCTGGGATACTAGCAATACGCTTTTGAGATGGAGGCTCCCATCTGCTTATGTATTCTCGGTCTTTCGGAGAGAAGGTATCCGAAGCCGCAGTGATTGCCTTCTTGGAACCTGTGATCATGAGAGTGACTTTGGAATTGTCAGGACTCTTGCTGACCAGCGTTGCATTAATAGTTTTACCTGTTCCGGCCTGAATCCAGATTCGGTCGCCATGAGGGACGCCTTGTTCTTCCCATTCGCAGATATAGCCTTCATTGTTCAATTTATGATCGGTAGCATCATTCCATGTTCCAGACTTGTTTCTAAGATTAGTAGCTAGGAAGTTTTCTCCTCCATTGATGTTATTGGGTTCTCCGCGAGAAAAGTTCTGGAACTTCATTTCAGTGCCGTTCACCCATATCCAAGTTCCTTCTTTCTTCTCGTCGGTGGCACCGAGCCATAATATTTTACCTGCTATCAGACTTGTCACAAAAGTCTGGGTCGCTTCATCGGGTATCACGACAAGTTGCCCACCAACAGCTTTGCACCTATCCCGCGCGGAGGCCCAAGTGCATGGTTCATTGTAAACATGATACCACTTGCCTTCGAAGAATTTCGCGTCTTTTGGAATTCCCGGTGGTGACTCATTTCTTCCGAATAGCGAATCAGAACTATCAAGACTTGGTCCGGCTTGTTGTGCCTTTCCTGCCCCGTCACGGATCTGAGATTGTCCATCCACGCGTGCAAATATTAATTTGCTGCCAGTCTGATTTTGGCCTTTCATCAAACTACCGTCGCAACTCAGGGTCATCGTATCCACCCATCGACCATTCGACCAATTGATCTGATAAACTTTGGGCGATTGGTTGGAATTCAGACAGGTCCATCTCCCGAGCGATCGGGTTTCAGGTCTTGCGTTACCATCTGGCAGGATTGTGTATTCATCACTGGCACTATCAAAAATCCAGCGGCCCAATCCAGAGTCCACATTCTTATTCAGTTCCGCTTTGGGCACGGGAGGACTGTTTGGTGGTAGCAAAAGATTGAGGGCAGCATCGGTTCGTTCTACCAAATCCATCTCACTCCCCACCTCTCCGACTTTAGAAGACATTTGGATCGCGCTGAGCGACCAATGGCACTTGGTTGTTCCAAGAACTGTAAAGCTTTCAATAGGCAGAGTCTTGAGCCAGCCGATTCCTTCTACATGGACGCGACCATACAGCTTAAATCTATCCGGCATTCCGGCAGGGAATCGAAATTGGATTGCCTCGATAGTCTGCCCATTCCCACTGCTGATTCCCCCGTCACAGGGCACCCAACCGAGCCATCCTTTCCTCGCAATATGCAGTCTGAATTCCGCAGGAAAGGGCAATCCGCTGATACGGCAGGCATCCGCCATTCCGGCATGACTCAATGTACCGGCTACAGAGCCATCTTTTCCGATAGACCATGCTTCAGATTTCCCTTTGACAAAAAGGCCATACTCAAATGGGGTCATTTTACCACTTGTCATGTTCCCGTCTCTCTTGGGCGCAACAACGGGCGGCACATCGGGGGCTGGAAGGCGTGAAATCGGAGCAAGACTTACGTTGCTGTCTGGAATCTCTTTACTCTCAGAGATCTCCTTGGCATTTGCGGCAGTAGAAGATGATGCAGCTTGATCTACGATCACAATCATCTTCGGTTCTCTCGTTAGAAATGTGTGGATACAATACCCGATCACAGCCAGAGCGATCACTGGCCCGATCCAACTTACGTTTATTAATTTGCGTTTCGCCTGTGTTGCAGGGGCGTGTCGGGGTGCCGCTGGGCGCGGTGCGCGACCACTTGGAGTTGCACCTGCTTTGGCCATAGGACCTGTCACGGGCGAGGACGCATTGGATT
>JAYWDF010000909.1:0-9094 GCA_043779985.1 Akkermansiaceae bacterium
GTTCCACTCCATCACGTATTCCATCCACGCCTTGCGGGGGTTGCTTTGGGCGACGTTGGTGACGATGACGATCCCGCCGGGCCGGATCATCGTGCAGAAAAGCTCGACGAGCCGCTTGCACACCCGCTGCGAGAGATAGTCGAACAAGCCCGCGCAGTAGACGACATCGTAGTTGGAGAACTCCTCGTCGCCTCCTTGTGTAGCAGCCCGTAATAACTGATGAACGGAGCGTTGGAAATAACGGACCTGGGTTTCGCGTCCGCCGCTCATACGGGCTTCCTGGATGCGCTCGCGGGTGTACTCGAGCGTTTCCGGGTTGAAATCGAGCAGGTCGATTTCCGCAAGGTCGCTTTCCTCGCACTCGCGCAAGAAGCGCTGGACCTCCATCGCAGGTCCGCAAGCGAGGTTGAAGACCCGGGTCTTGCCCTTGCTCACCCGGCGGGCGCACTCGGAACGGAGTTTTTCGATGAGGAAATCAATCCGGTTGCGATGGGCCACGACCGGTTCGGTGTTGAGCAGCGCGAAGTTCAGCAACTTCGCAAACGCCGACGATCCCTCGTAAGGGTCACGCAGCATCATGTTCACCATTTCATAGTCTCCCGCGTAACCCAGCGGTTTGGTGTAAGTCCGGTAGAGGAATGGCGAGCAGAGCACGATGGGGTGCAACTCCCTGCGGACATAAGCCTTGTGAACCGCGACCTCCGCTTCACTGACCTCCAGCGAGACTTCTTCGAAACGCTCCATCGAGGGTAAAACCTCTTCCACCACCCGGGCTTCGATCCCGGAGAAAATCTCTTTCTCTAACTCGTCGCGCCGCCGCGTCACCGTTGTCCGGATGCCGACATCCACCCCCGTTAGCCAATGCTGCACCCCGGAGAGCATGCTGGCCAGATCGGCGACCACAAGCTTGAAGGGATCCTGCACCTTGTTGGCAGATCTCCACTCACCCATGAAATTCGCGAACTGCCCGCGGAGATCACCGCTGCCACTCGGAGTGGAACTGCCGGTGACGCTGGAGAGGAAATCCACCTCCACCCAGCCTTCGTCGAGCATCGCTTCGCAAACGAGGACGATCCCGGTATTGAGCAAATTGCTTACAACCGCCTTGCCATGATAGAGCAAACGCCGGGATGCCATGATCCGGAAATCCGACAGCACCTCCGATAGCTGGAGAATGCTGTAGGGATTGTAGACCTCGAATACCACGGAATACCGTTTGATTCTGAGGAGGTTTGCCGTCAGTTCCGTGCCTTGGCTATTCCGGCAGGTAATGACGCTTTGGGAAGATTCGCTTGTTAAATCCATTATGGAAGGTGATCGCTCCGGTAGATTGGTCAGTTCCGATCCCCTTCCGCAAGCGCCCAAAATTATTTTTTCACATCCGTTGATTATCTCTAGCTACCCACGGAATTTGCTTGCGCTCCGACCGTGAATTTAGTTAGGGCGGCGGACAGGCCAACCAACTGTAAAATCAAGCCTTGCGGCGTTTGCGGACCGCTTCCGCCAGACAATCCAGCGTCTCCACGGTATCATCCCAGCCGATGCACGCGTCGGTCACGGATTGCCCGTGCTTCATGGCACCCAGATCCTTGGCCAGCTTCTGATTTCCCTCAACCAGATTGGACTCGATCATCACCGAGGTAATCACCTTGGACCCCGCCGCGATCTGCCCGGCGATGTTGCGTGCGACCATCGGCTGGTTCCGATAGTCCTTCATCGAATTTCCGTGCGAACAGTCAATCATCACGGATTGCGCTAACTTTTGTTCGCGCAGCATGCTCGCGGCGGCCTCCACCTCGGCCTGCTCGTAATTCGGACCGGTTTTACCGCCCCGCAGGATCAAATGGCAGGACTCATTGCCCGCCGTGGAGACGATCGCCGAAACCCCTTGCTTGGTTACCGAGAGAAAATGATGCGGCCGCGAGGACGACTGGATCGCATCCAGTGCGATCTGGATCGAACCACCCGTTCCGTTTTTAAAACCCACCGGCATCGAAAGACCGGATGCCAGTTCACGGTGGATCTGGGACTCAGTCGTCCGCGCACCGATGGCACCCCACGCGATGAGATCCGCGATGTATTGCGGGGAAATCGTATCGAGGAACTCCGTCCCCGAGGGCACGCCCATGTTCGCAAGATCCAGCAACAGACCGCGCGCAATCCGCAAGCCCTGGTTGATGTCGAACGAATCGTCGAGCTTCGGATCATTGATCAAGCCCTTCCAACCGACCGTCGTCCGCGGCTTTTCGAAATACACCCGCATGATCACGAAAACGTCCTTTTCAAGCCGTTTCGCCTCTTCTTTGAGCTTCGCGGCATACTCTAGCGCTGCCGCCGGATCATGGATCGAGCACGGACCGACGATCGCTAACAAGCGGTCATCCTCACCGCGTAAAATCGCGTCTGCCTGCGAGCGCGCACTGGCAACCAACTCGGAGGCTTGCTCGGTGAGAGGAAGATAATATGCCAGAACCGCAGGGGAAATCAGCGGGTTCAAGCCTGTAATTCTAAGGTCGTCGGTACGGTGGCGAGTCACGCCGTGGATCGTTGACGGCAGATCGGCAGCTAGGCAAGGCACAAGTTTCCCGCGCCCCGGCCTTTCTTTAAGGAGACTCTCCTTGCGAGTCCATTCCGTTCCTGATTGCTTGTCCTCCCGATGAAAAAACTCCTGATCAGCCTGTTTTTCAGCCTTCCCCTGCTGGCCAAGGAACTTCCGTCCACCGCCCCCAGTGTGGCGGCCGCCGAAAAATTCCTCGCGACCCTCGATCCCGCTCAGAAAGCGAAAGCCGCCCTCCCATTCACCAGCGACGAGCGCGAAAATTTCCGCTACACCCCTCGCGAGCGCGCCGGACTGCCCCTCAAGGAAATGACCGCAGCCCAGCGCGCGGCAGCCATGACCCTCGTGGACTCCGCCCTCAGCGAAAAGGGCAAGCTCAAGGCCACCCAGATCATGAGCTTGGAGAGCGTGCTCGCGGAAATCGAAAAAGACCCCGTCAAACGCGACTCTGACAAATACTTCGTCGCCGTCTTCGGCACTCCCGGCGACCCGAAGGGCTGGGGCTGGCGCTTTGAAGGCCACCACGTTTCAGTCAATATCACCCTCGTCGACGGCAAGGGGATTTCCGTGACCCCCTCGTTTTTAGGCTCCAATCCCGGCGAGGTCCGGGACGGCGCGAAAAAAGGCCTGCGCGTCCTCGCCGCCGAAGAAGATCTTGCCCGCGGCCTCACCGTCACCCTCCTCGCCGCCGGGAAATCCGCAGTCATCTTCAGCGACAAGCCTCCAGCCGAGATCCTCAGCTTTGAAAACCGCAAGGCCACCGTCCTCGATCCTGTCGGCGTCGTTTCCTCCGACCTCAGCGGCATCCAGCGCAGTGCGCTGCTCACCCTCATTTCCGAATACACCGGCCGCTACCGCCCGGAAATCGCCGCCACCGACATGGCGAAAATCAAAGCCGCCGGCATCGAAAAAATCCGCTTTGGCTGGGCCGGGGGCACCAAACCCGGCGAGGCCTATTACTACCGCATCCAGGGCCCCACCTTCCTCATGGAAGCCGCCAACGTACAAAACGACGCCAACCACGTCCACGCCACTTGGCGCGATTTCACCGGCGACTTCGGCCGCGACCTCCTCGGTGAGCACTTCAGCGGCGCCCCCTGATACCGCATGAAAAAAGAACGTATCGACGCCCTTCTCGTCAGCCGCGGCCTCTGTGATTCCCGCGAGCAAGCCAAGCGCCTCATCCTCGCAGGCGAAGTCCGCAGCGGAGACCGGATCATCGACAAGCCCGCTACCAAGCTCGCCGAAGACGCTCCGCTCGAAATCAAAGAGAAGCAGCGCTACGTCGGCCGCGGCGGACTGAAACTCGAGGGCGCACTCGACGCCTTCCAGATCGACCCCACCGACTGGGTTTGCATCGACGTCGGCGCCTCCACCGGCGGCTTCACCGACTGCCTACTCCAGCGCGGAGCCATCCGCGTCCACGCCGTGGATGTCGGCACTAACCAGCTCGTCTGGAAACTCCGCAATGATCCACGCGTCATTGTGAAAGAGCAGTTCAACGCCCGCCACATGGTCCCCGCCGACATCGGCGAGAAATGCCGGCTCGCCGTCACCGACCTCTCCTTCATTTCTCTCACCAAGGTCCTTCCCGCGATCTTCTCCGTGCTCGAAGGCGGCGGCTCGGTCGTCTGCCTGATCAAGCCCCAGTTCGAGCTCCGCCGTGAAGACATCACCCGCGGCGGCATCGTCCGCGACCCCGCGCTCCACCAGCAAGCCATCGAGAAAATCCGCCACTTCGTCACCACCGCATACGCTTGCGAATGGCGCGGCCTCGTCCCTTCCAACATCACCGGCATGGATGGAAACCAGGAATTCTTGGCTTGGATCACTATTCCGGAAGCCGGAATCGCCCCAATTCAGCCGCTTGTGGCCGATTCCGGGACCACCTGACCGGATATGGGACCTCAATTATCTTTAAAAACCGTAATTTCCGGGTCATCTTACATCCAACGAAAGGCGACAGCGCACGCAAGTGAACTGAAAACCTTTCCAACATATCCTGTCCCGCAACACTCTGCATCAGGCCGCATCGAACTCCGGGGGGAAGTCGATCACCGGCCCGCACAGCAACCCGGGACTTTTGGGGGGAAAAATGTGCAATCTCGGGCGCGGATCGGAAACGGTCCGCGCCCGCTTTTTTCCCACCGCAGCCCTGTCCGCACATATCAGGCATCGCGGCCCGCCGCCTGCCGCTTCACCCGATCGATCAAATCGTTGGCCAGCACCAAAGTGGGCAAGCCGAGCATTAACAACTCCAGATAGAGCGCGGGCAGAGGACGGATCTCGAAGCTGCCCATCATCGCAGCATTCATCTTCTCCGCGGCGTCATCGATCCGGTCGGCACGCCTGTTTCCAAAGCTCGACTCCATATCCGAGGACATACTTCGGGCAATGCTCTTCTTCGCCGGAAAGCCGATGCTCATCTGCAATCCAATGAGCGCGAGCGCAATGGTGCAAAGAATGCCCACCGTCTGCCGACGCTGCACCGCTGCCGACCAGAGCGCCACAAATGACGAAAGCACTGCTGCCACCACCGCCACCATGGCCAGTCCTATCAAAACGGAATAGTCCAGTGATTGCCTGGCTGCCTTGCCCTGTCTGGACGGGCTACCCAGGTCCATCGTCATGCCGGCCTCCTGCGTCGCGGTCGTGCAGCCCCCGTAGATCGTTTGCACGCCAGACTGCGTCGCGACGCTCTTGTTGCTGCACTGGATATCGATCCATGGCAGGAAAAATAGAAAAAGCGCTGCAAGCGTGGTGCCGATGTGGAGTTTCTGGATCATGGAATTTCTCGCAGATGGTGACGGCATCCCGTGCAAAGTGAAACTCCAAAAAACACCTCGCCCTCCAAGCGCTCCGCCCGCTGATTTCCAGAGGACCGGCTCGAAGCCCCCCCGCAGATCGTTCGTCCTTGGCAGTAAGTCTTGCCCGGGAGCCATTCCGCGGAATAATCCACCGCATGCACATTGCCGCCACAGGAAGCGCTTTGAGGGAGATTCTCAAGAACTCTCCGCGCCCCTGTGTCCTCGTTCCCACAATGGGAGCCTTCCACCCCGGCCATCTCTCGCTGATGCATCGCGCCCGCGAAATCGCCGGGCCTGGCGGCACGGTCGTCGTTTCCATTTTCGTCAATCCCATCCAGTTCGACCGCCCCGGCGATCTCGCCGCCTACCCGCGCCCCATGGAGAGCGATCTAGCCGCCTGCGAAGCCGCCGGGGTTGATCTAACTTTCACACCCACCATCGATTCGATGTATTTCCCGGATCGCTCGGTGACGATCACCGAATCCCTGCTCTCCCACGGCCTCTGCGGTGCCGCCCGTCCCGGCCACTTCGACGGCGTCTGCACGGTGGTGCTCAAGTTATTTCTCCTCAGCGGCTGTGACACCGCCGTTTTTGGCGAAAAGGATTTCCAACAGCTCGCCGTGATCCGCCGGATGGTGCGCGATCTGGACGTGCCGGTGGAAATCGTCGCCGGCCCCACCGTCCGGGAGTCCGACGGGCTCGCCATGTCCTCGCGCAATATCCGCCTCACGCCCGAGCAGCGCGCCGACGCCCCGTGCATCCGCCAGGCACTTGTCGCGGCCGCCCGCTTGCCATCCCCTCCGGAAATCCTCGCTGCCGCACGCGCCGCCATCGAGGCATCTCCCCTCACCCGCATTGACTACCTCAGCCTGGTCGATGCCGAGACCCTCCAAGCGGTCACGCGCTTGGACCGCCCGACCGTGCTGGCGACTGCCGTATTTTACGGCGAGGTCCGACTCATCGACCATATCGCGGTGCGTCCGGGTTGATTGAATTTCTATCGCCAACAGGCGGACGGGTGGATAGATAGGGATCGCATTCATCATGGAAGGTCCTGTCATACTGCTCGTTCTGTTTCTAATCTGGCTCCTGATCGCTCCGATCATGGCACTTGTGAGGGCCAGCAACGCCGAACGCGAAGCCAAGGAAGCCAACGACCAAGTGAAAGGGTTGCTTGGGCGGCTCAAAGCACTGGAAAATGAATTGCGCCAAACGCAACGTGCCCCTGAAATCGGGCCGTTGGAGCCCGTGGCAGCCCCGTCCCCGGCGGAGACCCACGCCGCCCTGGAGGCCGTCCTGACACGAGTGAGTCAAGAGGAATTGCGGGTCGAGACCACGGAGCCACCGCCCCTGCCGCTCACCCCTCCGCCGCGGCGAAAGCTGGTGGACTGGGGAGGAGTGCCAGCCCCCGTGCAGGAACCTGCACAGCAAGATTTCCGTCCGAAGCCGGTGCCCAAGGTGGCTTTCTCGCTGGAAAGATTCATGGGCGAGAAGCTCTTCGCCTGGCTCGGCGGCATCGCAATGTTCTTCGGGGTGATCTTCTTCGTGAAGTATGCGTTTGAGAACAATCTAATACCACCGGCGCTTCGGATTGCCTTGGGCTTCGTGACCGGCACCGCGCTGCTCATCGGCGGCCTGGTCACCCATCGCTTGCCCCGCTACCGAGTTCTCGCTCAAGTCTTCTGCGCAACCGGGGTATTGATTCTTTACGGCGTGAGTTTCGCCGCGCATTCGATCTATCACTTCGCTGCGTTCGGCCCCGGCTCAACCTTCGCGTTGATGGGCTTGATCACGGTCGTCGCCTTCCTGCTGGCCGTGCGCCTCGGCGCGCTGGTAGTCGCGGTGCTGGGCATGCTCGGCGGATTTCTAACTCCGGTGATGCTCTCCACCGGACACGACCAGGTCTTCGGGCTCTTCGGCTACATCGCCCTTCTGGACATCGGGCTGCTGGCGGTTTCGCGTCACGGTCGCTGGCGCTTTCTCACCAGCGCTGCGGCTGTCGGTACCATGCTGATGCAAATGGGCTGGTATGAAAAGTTTTTCGCAGCCGGGCACTATTTTGAAGGCAGTAAGACGCTCATTCCCATGGGCATCCTTTGCTTCTTCATCGGAGTCTTTCTCGCGGGCGGCTGGATCAGGAATCGCCGACAGGAGATGGACGTCCATTCCTCCGGCGCGATCCTTGGCCTGGCTGCCGTCGCGATGTTCTTCGCATTTCTCATGCTGGGATTCCAGCAGGTGGCGGAGCGGTATCTACTGCTTTATGGATTCCTGTTACTGGTGCAAGCGGCGGTCATTTCGATCATCTACCGCTGCCCGAGATGGGGCTGGGCACAAATGGCCGCCGCTGGCTTGGCCTTCATCCACCTCGGTCTCTGGTCGAACGACTACCTCACCGCGGACAGGCTTCATGGAGCACTCGCGCTCTATCTGATTTTCGGCGCCCTGCATGCGGTGGTGCCGGTGGTCATGGCGCGCCGTCTGCCCGGGGTACCCGCCGCCATTCCGCTCAAGGCGAGCCCGTGGATTTCCCCGCTCGTCCTGCTGATGATGCTCCTGCCGGTGCTTCACCTGTCCCCGGTGTCGATGGTGATCTGGCCGGCGATATTAATCGTCGACCTGCTCGTAATCGCTCTAGCAGCAGCAAGCGGCGCGATCGTTCCGGTGCTGGCCTCACTGGTGTTGACCATGGGCGTCGCCGCCATCTGGCTGTTGAAAATCCCGGCCCGCGCCGACAACCTGCTGCCGTTTCTCGGAGTGATCACCGGATTCTCCGCGGTGTTCGTGCTGGCGGGCAAATGGTTGGTCCGCAGTGGCACGGCGGAGGGCACGGCGCGTTCTTCTGAAGTGTTGCCGGCCTCAATACTGCCAGTCTGCGCCGGAGTGCTTCCATTCGCGCTGATGATTCTGGCTTTGCTGCAGCTGCCAGTGGCGAATCCCTCGCCGGTGTTTGGAGTGGCCTTATTGATGGCGGCCCTGCTCGCAGGACTGGCCATCCTCGGCAAGCAAGGACCGCTCGTCCTGACGGCCATGCTCTGCACGCTGGGGGTGGAGGCCGTCTGGCATCTCAAGCATTTCCAAGCGGGTGCCCCGATGGTCCCTCTGACTTGGTATCTGGTGTTTTACGGCCTGTTTCTCGTATTCCCGTTCGCCTACCGCAAAGCCTGTGCCGCCCAAGCGGAACCGTGGATCGCGAGCGCGCTTTCCGGAGCCGGCCACTTCCTGCTCGTCTATCAACTCGTAAAGCGGGCGTTCCCGAATAGCTACATGGGCCTACTTCCGGCAGCGTTTGCCATACCGGCTTTGATCGCGCTGGTGGTGGTGGTGCGAATGGTGCCACAAATGAACCGCCAGCAACGAAGCCAGATGGCTTGGTTCGGCGGAGTGGCGCTGTTATTCATCACCCTGATTTTCCCGATCCAGTTCAGCCGACAATGGCTGACGGTGAGCTGGGCGCTCGAAGGGGCGGCATTGTTATGGCTGTTCCGCCGCGTCCCGCATCCCGGACTGCAACTCACCGGCCTGGCGCTGCTGGGAATCTCCTTCGCTCGCTTGACGCTGAATCCCGCCGTATTCACCGACTATCCACGCAGTGGCACGCCGATCCTCAACTGGCACTTGTATGCCTACGGCATCGCCGCAGTGGCGCAGTTTTTCGGTGGCAAGTGGTTCACGGATCCTGCCGGGCGCTTGTCACAATACCAAGCCCGCGGCGTCTTGTTCTCGTTTG
>JAYWDF010000910.1:0-3180 GCA_043779985.1 Akkermansiaceae bacterium
ATCGCAGTGATAGCGCTCGGACATGAGTTCGCCGACGCTGCGGTAGCTCATGCGTTTGCGTTTCGCTTGAAGGGAAACCTTGGTGGGGAGGCTGCCGTCTACCCAGTCGTTGACGAAATCAGGAACGATTGCCACCGCCATCGGATTCGGCACCGCCTTGCGGGCCGCGGTATTGGCAGCGACCCAATCGTCGATCGGGTGACCATTGACTTCGTTCCAAGATTGCACGGCGAGTTCGGTGAAGCGGCCGGGCCGTCCGTCGATGATCCCGGGGCCGAACTTCGCTTCATCGAGGAAAATTTGCAGTCTGAGGGCGTCGTCGCCGATCGGTTTCACCTCAAGAGGCGATGGCGGGGAAACGGTCTGGAGGGGAGTGGCCCGAACCAAGGTTGGGGCCGGAACGGCGGATGCGGAGGGTTTCGCATCGATGACCGGATCGCCCATGGGAGCCGGCTGGGATTGGCTTTCGGGAACGGGTTGGGAATTGATATCATCATCGCCGCCCAGGGGAAGGGCGCGAAGGACCGGGCGCGTCGGAGCCGTCGATGGAGGCTCGCCCTGCTGAGCAGATGCCAAGGGAGCCAGAGCAATGAGGATGGGAGTGACGAGTCGGAGCATGGGATGGAGTCGGAGTGAGATTATGCGGGAACTGCGGCGAATGATTCAAGGCGTCCGGCAATGGCGGCGGGGACGACGGCGCGGACAAGGATGTCATCGCCCTCGTACTCCGTCGAGAGCACTTTCGCCTCGCGGTGAAGGAGGCTCACAAGATCGGCACGGTTTTGGGGGATTCGGTAGTCCAAGTGCTGGACGCGGTCGGCGAGGACTTGGCTGCAAAGTCGCAGAAGTTCTTCCAGACCCAGCCCGGTGACAGCGGAGGCGTGCAGTGCTCCCGGGAATTTTTTATCCAGTGCGATGAGCTCGAAGGGATCCGTGACGCGGTCGATCTTATTGAGAACCGTGATGGTCGGCTTGTCGCCCGCACCCAGTTCTGCGAGCACTTCGAGCGTGGTGTCGTGGAAGCGATCGATTTCGGGGGCGGTCGCGTCGAGGATGTGAATGAGGAAATCCGCAAGGGCGGCCTCTTCAAGGGTGGCTTTGAACGCCTCGACAAGACGATGGGGCAGGTTTCTCACGAAGCCGACGGTATCGGTGATGAGCAGGGGTTGTCCGTCGGGCAGCTCGATCCGGCGGGTGGTGGTGTCGAGCGTGGCGAAAAGCATGTCCTTGGCCATGACGTCAGCACCACTGAGAATGTTGAGCATGGTGGATTTGCCGGCATTGGTGTAGCCGACGATGGCGGCATGCGGCGTGGCGAATTTCTCGCGTTCCTTGCGCTGGGTTTTCCGCTGCTTGCGGACGATCTCGATCTCGCGCTTGGCACGGTCGATAACCTGATAGGCAAGTCGGCGGTCCACTTCGATTTGTTTTTCACCCATGCCGCGGGAGGCGCCGCCGCCCGCGCCGCCGCCCGAGCCTGCGGATTCGCGGTCAAGGTGGCCCCACATCCGCGCCAAGCGGGGGAGGGCGTATTGCATACGGGCGAGCTCGACTTGGAGGCGGGCTTCTTTGGTTTGGGCGCGCTTCGCGAAAATATCGAGAATGACTTCCTCTCGGTCGATCACGCACAGGTCGGCAAGCTTCTCCCACTCGCGTTGTTGGGAAGGGGCGAGGCCGTTGTCGATGACGATCACGTCGCACTCATGGGCGCGTGCAAGCTCGACAAGTTCCGCGGCCTTGCCGGTGCCGCAGAGGAATTTCTTGTGCATTTCGCGGCTGCGGTAGAGCACTGACTCGATCACCTCTACGCCTAGGGTTTTGACGAGCTCGCCGAGCTCTTCAAGTAGGGATTCTGATTCCGTAGCTTCACGGGGATCAAAGTAAAAGCGCACCAGCAAGGCGCGCTCGATCATATCTGGCTTTTCTCTGACTTCAAACATCCACGGAAGAAATAGCATCGAAGCCACCCCTCGGCCATGCGAATTTTTCCGCAGGCTCGCGACCTTACCGGGTTTCCTCGTTCAACCAGCGCTCGTGACCCCAGAGGCCCCACACGACGCCGGCCAGTCCGAAGGTCAGCAAGAGCGGCGGAAGGGCGAGTGTCAGGCTGATTCCGATCGGCCCGATGGCACCGAGGAAATCGTCATTTACGAAATGAGGTGCCAGGAGAATATAAAGGCGGGCCAGCAGCAGGGAAATCGCTCCGAGCGCCATCATGGTACCGCCCCAGGATTGATACCGACGCGCGAGTCTTACGGCGGAAAGGCCGAGCAAGCCCAAGCCGATGACGCCGAAGGCATCCAGCAGAAGCCCGTTTTCCAAGACCGTATTAAGCAACAGATTCACGGGGGGCGTGGGTGAGGGAGGTGGTTTGCGACTTGGCAGGGGCGGGAGCGAAAACTTTGGCGTGCAGCGCAAGCCCGAGCCCGAAGACCAGCCAGCCGCTATTCATCACTACCAGTTTGACGGCATGCCATGCCACGGCACTGGCACCGCTGCCGTGGTAGCGGCCCGATGGAGAAAAGCGTTCGATGATCCCCGCATCATACAGTGGCATCATCACGGCGTAGCCGAAACCCAGCAACAGCGCGCCGGAAACGATCAGCCGCGCGGTCCAGCCTTCCGTGCATTTGCAAAGTCTCCAGGCGATCACCATCAGGAAAATTCCCATTACGATCATGAAAACCGGTCGAACCGCTTCAATCGACCCCAATGGCAAACAGTTCCCGTAATTCATTTCCCAACAGGTGAACTCTTTATAAGTCGTTGATCAATAAGAATGAATGACGGATGAATTGGATATGAACACTTCCGGAAAGCTATGCATCTTTGATAGACACGATGACCTTGAAACTTTAGTTTTCCGAAAATCCCGGCAGCCAGCCTTCGCCGCGACGCGGAAGGCCGCCGGAAAATGAGCCCTGAAAACTCCGAAATTGGACCACTCAGGCCCGTTTGGGTGGCAAAGCCGCCTGATTCGAGTTCGGAAATAGTTTTGTCCAAATGAGATTTCTTACCCCGATCCCGTTTCAACTCTTGCGGGTCACCCGCCCGCCGCCTAATCCCCTCCCAGACATGAGTGAAGTCGTTACCCCGCAGCCGCCGCAATCCACCGAAGCAGATCTGATCGCCATCCGCCGCGAGAAGCTTGCGAAACTCCGCGAACTCGGCATCGATCCG
>JAYWDF010000911.1:0-3180 GCA_043779985.1 Akkermansiaceae bacterium
GTCGGCCTTGAAGAAGGATTCCTCCCTCACACCCGCAGCATCGCGGAAGGCACCAAGGACGAGGAGCGCCGTCTGTTATACGTGGGCATCACCCGCGCGCGGGACCAACTCACCATGACCTACTGCTCCACCCGCATCAAGTGGGGGCAGGAAACCGGCTGCCAGCCCAGCTCGTTCATCGGCGAGCTCGATGATGAGTTTCTCCTTCACACCACCTACGACGACATCCTCGGCGCGGCCCCCAGCACCGACGAGCTGGAGAATTTCTTCGGTGGCCTCAAGGGACTGCTTGGCGATACCTGAGAATCACAACTTTCCCTCCGCGCTGCGGTTTCTTCGGTATGCACCGTCTCGCCGCCATCGCTCTGCTGACCGTGATGACCGCAGTTGCCAACGCCGCAGCGCTTGTCTTACGCGACATTCCCTATTCCACTCACCCGGGATCCGATCCGACACTAACTTCGCTGGATCTCTATCTACCAGAAGCAAAGGCCAAGTCCCCTTCCCCCGTGATGATCCTGATCCACGGCGGCGGCTGGTCCATCGGCGATAAATCCAACCGTAATTTTATCGAACCCAAGGCCGCATGGTTCGTCGAAAAGGGGTTCGTTGTCGTTTCTATCAACTACCGATTGTCGCCGGCCGTTGTGCACCCTGCCCATATCGACGACGTCTGTACCGCCATCGCATGGGTCGAGCGACACATCGCCAAGCACGGTGGAGACCCCGAAAAGATCTGGTTGCTCGGCCACTCCGCCGGAGCCCAACTGGCCGCCTTGGCGGGAGTGGATCGGGAGCGAATGACCCATGCGGGTGCCCATCCGGAATTTCTCCAAGGCGTCATCCTGCTCGACGGTGCCGGATACGACATCCCGCGGCAAATGGCGGTGATGACAGACCAAGGGCTTCTCGGTCGGATGTATTTCGGGGCGTTCACCCAAGATGAAAAAATCCAGATCGACGCCTCGCCCGCGCTCAAGCAGCCGCGCAATCCCCCGCCGTTTCTGATCCTACACGTCGCGACCCGCGCGGATTCCAAGAAGCAGTCCGACCTCCTCGCCACCACCCTCCAACAGGCTGGCGGCAAGGCCACCGTCCAAGGCATCG
Organism: Akkermansiaceae bacterium; assembly: GCA_043779985.1. Lineage (GTDB taxonomy): Bacteria > Verrucomicrobiota > Verrucomicrobiia > Verrucomicrobiales > Akkermansiaceae > Luteolibacter. The sequence goes on from JAYWDF010000911.1 coordinate 1,108, forward strand.
CGGGCAAGTCCCACATGAGCATCAACCACGATCTCGGGGTGCGCGGCGATCCGGTGACGGAAGCGGTCGCTGCATTTATCGGGAATCGCTAGTTTCCTCACCCTGGGAGCCATTCCCGCCCTGTAGCGGCTTTTGAAGTCTCCACCCCTGTGCCATTGCGGCCGATTTTGGGACCACTTGACCGCTTTCGGGACCTCAAAATGCTTTTGATTTCCTGAATTTCAGCTAATTTGATCTTGTTCTGAGCGAGCTAGCGCTTCTTAGGACTCCAGCCTCAGCAAACGAAGCCTGACTAAAGTTGCATTGATCTCCGGGGGGAAGTCAATCGACCAAGCCAAGTTCAGAGGCGTAGAAAAAGCGTGCGTTGCGAAATCCGGGGGGATATCCAACGCGCGCTTTTTTGTTTTACCGTTCCAAAAGACGGGATCCTCGCCCCTGCCCAATCAACGACGGCGGCGACGAAGCAGCAGCAAGCCGGAAAGTGCGGCCAAACCGACCGAGCCAGGTTCCGGAACGGCATTCCAAGTCACTACGTCCTGGCGCGTGCTATTCGTGAGATAGGTAAGGGTCACCGGCGTGTAACTATTGACGTTCGCCAGATACTGGTTCGCCAGCAAGGCCGTGGCTTGGCTGGCTGGACCGACGATCCGGACGTTGCCATCAAGAAGCGAAGCACTTTGGAGCGACTCCGTGGTGACTTCCCAAATGGCCCACTGCACCGCCGCGGCTTCCTGGTCGCTACCGGAGGAGGCCAGATAGCCACCCACCAAGCGCGCAATCGTTTCGGAATTCGCCAATGACAGCGGGTTCTGAACCTGATAGACCAGCGTTTCGCCGTAGGCGGCGTTCTGAAGCGGATCGACGCAGAACGCACTAAAATCAGGTAAATTCGCCGAATTCGACAAATTAACAACGTTCGTGTAGTTCATCACACCCGCCGGATAATCGTGGGTAAAGCTGCCGTTATTCCACGTGCCGTTGACATTCAAGCCGGGTGCAATCCCAGTCAGCGTGGCTGACAGGTTTTGACCGTGAGCGTTCACCGCCGCAAATGCAGTTGCGAAGGCTACTGCGCAAATCAGTAGTTTGGTAGTTTTCATGGGGGGAGGCGAAAATCCTAACCACGCTCGGAACCGGATCAAGCTGTCTGAAACGGCCCGACTAGCCAGCCCCATCAAAGCCGCTCAATTCATTGACAGTAAGCAACATGCGATTTGCAAAAATGTCAGGAATCCAAAATAATTGGTAATACAAATTATCAACCACTCCTTAACAATGTGACAATCCCGAGTTTCACGAAGCGGATAGCACGACCATTCCCCCCTTTTCCAAGATGTGTCACCACCGCCAATCCGCTTTTCTCTCACGAGCGTCGACTTCCCGCAATCGCATGATTTCAGGTAGCATTAAGCCGAATCATCGATCATGTATGCGGCGCCATGAGCCAATCCTCTCCCATTCCAGGCACCGTCCGCCCAACGACTGCAAGCCAGGCAGGTCGCTGGTATTTGGCGGTGCTCGGACTTGCGCTGGCACTTATGGGAAGCCTCTTCGTCTGGTTGATGGCCCGGAGTTTCCTTCGGGCACAGGCGATGCGCCATTGGCCCGAAGTCGCCTGCGCGATCATCACTTCGGAGATTGAGGAACGCGTCCATGATTCCCAATCCGCCCCGGAATTTCGCTACGCCGTGAGTTTCGGCTACGAATGGCAAGGCCAGGCCCGCACCGGCGACCACTTCACCCTGCGCGGAAGCCCTTGGAGTTCAAAACGCGAATCCGCCGAGGCGCTCACCGCGGACTTCCCCAGCGGAAAACAGACTACCTGCCGGGTCGATCCGGCGAACCCGGACTTCGCCGTTCTGAAACCCGACTCCCTGGCTCCAGGTTACTCGATCTGGTTTCCCGCGCTCTTCGTCGTGGGAGGACTGGGAATCACCGTCCGGGCGGCTCTTGTTACCCGGCGTTAGACTTTGCCACCCCGAAATCTCAAAGAGAATAGGCCTCCGGCGGGTCAGGAAAAATTTGCAGTTATAAGGTTTTTATTGCGTCGTCACATCCATCGCCTAAGCTCCC
>JAYWDF010000912.1:0-22127 GCA_043779985.1 Akkermansiaceae bacterium
GGCTTGATCACCATCACCTGCGCGGCGGCGGACATCGGGGTGGCCTCGCGGTCTACCGCGAGTTTCAGCCGGGTCTTCCGGTGGAGTTCGGCCCAGCCGCTTTCGGAAAATGGACAGGGATCCTCGACGAAATCGATCGCGGCCCGGGTCTTGTCAGTGAGCGCCAGAAGGAATTCCGTGACCTTCTCTTGCGTGAGCGATTCGTTGAAATCCAGCCTCCAGGTCAATGTGGGATATTCCGCAGCCATCGCTTCAAGGAATTTGCCCTCGGCGACCGGATCGCGTCCGGCCTTGAGTTTTACCTTGGTGAATCCTGCTTCCACCGCCGCAGCCACATCCGCGGCGTCACCCTTGGCCAGCGTGGCGTGGCTCGCGGGCACTTCCATTTCCTCGAACAACGAACCGTCGTAATTGCGGGCTGCCAAATCGTATTCGGCACAGCGGATCGCGCGGCGCACGATCGGCCAGCGGCGCGGGCCTGCTAGATCGGCGAGGCATTTTTCGAGCGTGGGGTCGCCCAGCTCCGGCCACGGGTGGATGCAGCCGTAGCCGCCGTCGATCTGAATGAGCGCGCCCTCGAAGTCGCGACGGTTCGAGATGGCATTCATGAATCCACGCGCCCTGAGTCGGTAGCGCGCGATCAGCGGTTTTTGGTCGATGAGTGTCATTCGGATTCTAGTTTCAAGGGGCCATCACGGCAGCAAAATGAAAGGCGGCGGCGAAGAGGATCAACTGCACTCCGCCGAGTGCGAGCAAGCGGTTGAACGCCGGTCCCGGTGGGAATGTCAGCACGCCCCAGATGATGCGCAAGCCGATGAGGAAAACAGGAGCTCCGGCGATGGCCAGTGTCGGTTGTGCAAAGGCGATCCAGCCGAGGCCGGAGAAAACGGCGACTTTCACTTCCACCCAGATCACCGCCACGGCGACCTTCGGGCCGAAGCGGACGGCGAGCGTGTGCTTACCGGTCGTCGCGTCTTCCTCGCGGTCGCGCAGGTTGTTGATTGAAATGAGAATGGACGACAGGAGTCCGATTTGAAGCCCCAGCAGCAGCGCCTCATGCGGCCATTGGCCGGTCTGGATAAACACCGTGCCGGTCACCGCAACGAGGCCGAAAAAACCGATCACAAACAGCTCGCCCATCCCGCGATAGGCCAACGGAAAGGGTCCGCCGGTGTAGCCGTATGCGAGAAACAGCGAAGGAATGCCGATAAGGACGATCGGCCAGCCGCGCGCTTGATAGAGCACGGCTCCGCACAGCACCGCGACTCCGAGAAATGCCGTCGCCAGCCGCATCACCGTCTGCGGTTCCATCAGCCCGGAGGCAGTGACGCGCGTGGGGCCGAGCCGCCGCTCGGTGTCCGCTCCCTTGCGGGCATCGATGGCGTCGTTGAAAAAATTGGTCGCGATCTGGATGGCAACCGCTCCGCCGAGGGTGCAAAGAGCGAGAAGGAGATCGAATTTTCCGCTGAGTTTCCATGCCAGCACGCAACCCGCCCACACCGGCACGATGGCGGCGGGCAGCGTCTTGGGTCGCGCCGCAAGGACGCAGGCTTTAAGTGTGGAAGCGGTCACAGGCGGAGTGAAACCCGGGCCGAGCGCCGAATCGACATCATTTCGCCAGCTCGGGATACATTGTGAGAAATCCCTTTATCAATGGCGGCCTGACTGGTTAGCTTTGCCGCCATGACGATCCTGTTGGTGGGAGTTTCGGTGGCTGTGGCGCTTTTGGTCGGCCGCTTCCTTTATCCCTTGATGTTCCAGGATCGCGAAGACTTCTGGGACTGTGTCCGTTTTTCGCTGACTCCCAACCTCGTGTCCATGTTCCGGGGCCAATACTTGGAAGATGTCGTCAAGTCGTTGAAATTAGGAGCCTTCGCGTCGGCCTCAGGCTTGGCGGGCTATTTGACCTATTTCGGCCTGTCGAGTCTGATCCGCTGACGTCTCGCTAGATCCTTAACGTTTGCCGCCGGGACTTAACATTGTTGCGAGGGGCGAGGGCGAGAGCTCGTCGTCTCCCCCGTTTCGCAAGGCGGCTACCGTGGCCATCGGGTCGAGCCGGTTGAGCGGGTCCGCGGCATAGCCCGCGCCGATGTCGATGCCGTCGCTGGCGCGCATTTCGAAGTGAAGGTGCGCCAGGTAGTAGCCGTTCGCCGTGCCGACGGTGCCCACTTTTCCGCCACGCGGCACCAACGCTCCGATTGCAAGATCGATGCGGTTGAGGTGGGCATACATCGAGTGCAGGATCCGTCCATCCAAGGTTTTGTGGGCGATGACCACCAGTTTCCCCCACCCCGGCGATGGCTCACCGGCGGAGAGGACCAAGCCATCCGCCGTGGCGAAGACGGGGTCTCCGAGGTCGGTATTCATGCCGCCGATGCCATTCAAATCGTCGCCAGTGTGGTGGCCGCCGCGAGTATGGTTCATTTCCCAAAACTTTTGGGCATTGTAAATCAGCGCCGCGTGTTCCGAGCCCAGCGGCGCGTCGAATCGCAGAGCGCGTGGGATTTGCGCCGTCTGCCACGCGGATAGGAAATCGAAGCGATGGTCCGGTTCGCCGTGCTGCGGCATCGCCAAGGGTGCGTCCGCGCCGATCCCATCACCGACCGAGCGCGAAATCGCCCACACGGTGGCTCCCGCGATCCCTAGGACCGCGAGCATTTTCAAAGCGGCTGAAGACGGTTTATGCACGCTGTGAATACTGGGAATGCGTCAGGAAACATTCAAGGCCCTCGTTTCCGCCTTTCCATCTTTGACAATCCCTTGTCGTCGCGACAGTTTCCCCCCGCAAACCTGCACAACTCAATCTTATGGCCTACGATCTCATTGTCATTGGTGGCGGCCCTGCCGGCTACGTCGCCGCCATCCGCGCTGCCCAACTTGGAAAAAAAGTCGCCTGTGTCGAAGCGGACCGCGCGGGGGGCACTTGCCTTAACTGGGGCTGCATTCCCACCAAGGCCCTCCTCAAGAACGCCGAGGTCTATCACATGCTCACCCACAAGGCGGCGGAGTTCGGATTGAAAATCGAAGGACTTTCCTATGATTGGTCCGCAGTGATCGGCCGCTCGCGCAAGGTATCGGACCGCCTCGCTGGCGGCATCGAGTATCTATTTAAAAAGAACGGCATCGACTACGTCCGCGGCTTCGGCTCGGTCGAAGGCACGGGCAAGGTCGGCGTCGTCGCCACCGACGGTTCGCGCCAACTCCTTGAAACCAAGGACATTCTCATCGCCACCGGCTGCAAAAGCCGAGCGCTTCCCCGCCTGCCGTTCAATGGCAGGTCCGTCATCGGCTCGAAAGAAGCGATGGTTCTGCCGCAGCAGCCCAAGGAGTTGCTCATCATCGGCGCGGGTGCGATCGGCGTGGAATTCGCTTACATTTACAACGCCTTCGGCACCAAGGTGACCCTCATCGAGATGGCCCCAAGGATCCTGCCCGTCGAGGACGACGAAGTGGGCGACGCTTTGGAAAAATGCCTCATCAAGCAAGGGATCCGCTGCCTCACCAACACCAAGATCACCGCCACGGTGGACCATGGCACCCACGTCGAGATCACCGTGGAAGGCCCCAAGGAAAACGGCACGCTCAGTGCGGAAGTCTGCATCGTCGCCATCGGCATCCAGCCGGTGCTTCCCGGCGGCATCGAGCCGGAACTCGACCGCGGCTACATCAAGGTCGGCGACCGCTACGAGACGTCCATTCCCGGAGTTTACGCCGTCGGCGACATCAACGGCCCGCCATGGCTTGCCCACGTTGCCTCATTTGAAGCCGTGCAGTGCGTTGAAGGTCTCTATGTTCCCGGCCACAAGGTGCGCAAAGTCACCAATTTCCCCGGCTGCACCTACTGCCACCCGCAAGTCGCCTCGGTCGGGAAGACCGAACGCGCCCTCAAGGCGGAAGGCATCGAGTACACCGTCGGGAAAATCCCGTTTGTCGCCATCGGCAAGGCCATCGCCGCTGGTGAGCCGGACGGGTTTGCCAAGCTGCTCTACGGCAAGAAGCACGGCGAACTGCTCGGCGCCCACATCATCGGTGAAAATGCCACCGAGCTCATCGCGGAAATGGGCCTCGCCCTCGACCAAGAGCTCACCGGTGCGGAGATCCACGCCACCATCCACGCGCACCCGACGATGAGCGAAGTCATCCACGAGGCCACCCTCGCCGCGGAAGGCCACGCGATTCATTTCTAATCGCAGCGTCTCCAGCTTCACGCCCTCCCCGGCTCACCGCGGGCGAGGGCGTTTTTGCGTCGTCACTTCAAGTTTCGCGGCAAATTCCATGCGCCCCGCAAAGCCTGACTCACGCACAAACTATTTGATTGACGCAACAGATAGAATCTTGGTTCTATCAGGCAGTTGGGTGATTTTCACCCGATGTTATTACCACCCTATCAAATCATACCATGAAATGCCTTAGCGTTCTGCCTGCCGCCCTACTTTTCACGAGTTGTGCATCCATCGTCTCGAAGTCCTCGTATCCAGTTTCACTGACAAGCTCGCCTTCCGGTTGTAAGGTCACTGTGAAAAAATCAGATGGAACGATCATCCATCAAGGAACGACTCCCACAATGGTGACATTGCCAGCATCCAGCGGTTACTTCAAAGCCGCAAAATACCAAATTGAGTTCAGCAAACGCGGATTAGCCACCCAAAACGTGCCCCTGACTGCTGACATCGACGGCTGGTATTTCGGCAATATTCTATTCGGCGGGCCCATTGGAATGCTGATCGTCGATCCGGCGACGGGTGCGATGTGGAAACTTCCGGACAACGTCAACGCAAACGCCTCTCCGATCGCGACACTTTCTAGCGAAAATGGAAAAGCGATCAAGCTCGTCGATAAGAATTCCATTCCTGCCGGCCTTCAAACCCAACTGATCGCCCTCCGATAATCTCAACCAGATGAGTAAAATGAATAGCGTCACGGCTTTGATCGCGCCATGGGTAGCCGTTGGTATCGCCCTGAGTTCTTGCGCTCCAGCCAGGTTGACTCCAGGGCCTTTGGTTTCAAAACCGCCGGCTAAGTCGGTTTCCGCAAGTCAGGAGTTTTCGGTGGGAGATGGTCTTTTGATGAAAAAGTTCATTTACCCCCAGGGAATTTATCAGCCCATTCATGAGGACTCCAAAGCCTTTTATTATGCTCCTCCCGGAGAGCAGATTAAGGTTTTTGATAGCTTGATGAACTATGGGACCCAAGGAGGAATTTATTGGGAAAAAGGCCTTCAGAAGCCCGAGAAAGTTTATTTCACCGGAAATTTTAACATTAAGTTACCATGGGCGAAAAAGGATATGCCGGTGACACTTGTTCGCTGAGAGATTCCGCCGGATAACACATTAGTTGCGACCACATTACCAACCTCCCCGGATCAACCCGGGGAGGTTTTTCGTTCCACACTATTCTTGGAATCCACTCGCCCGTGAAAGTTTCCGTTCAATTTGAAGCTATCGCAGCAGATTCCAGGCGGAAACCAGCGCCTTGAGGCCGGCCATTTCAATGGACGGATCGACCCCGGCGCCCCACAGCAGGCGGCCATCGTCGTGCTGGACTTGGACGTAGGCGGCAGCGCTGGCGTCCGAGCCTCCGCGGACGGCGTGGGAGCGGTAATCAGTAACCTTGAAGTCCTTGAGCCCGGCTCCTTCGAGCGCGTGGACGAAGGCGTTGATGGGGCCATTCCCAAAACCCTCGATGGCCTTCTTCTCGCCGTCAATGAGGACGCTCGCCTTGCACTGCACCAACCCGCGTTCGCCGGTCTGGTGGATGAGTTCGTAGTCGATGAGGTCCAGCGGGGTGGCGATGTTCACGAACTCCTCGAAAAACGCCTCGCGGATTTCATCGGTCGTGAGTTCGCGGCCGTGCTCGTCGGCGAGGTCATAAACGCGCTTGCCGACCTGCGGGTGCATCGATTTCGGCAAATCGAATCCATGCTCACGGTCCAGGACATAGGCGACGCCGCCTTTTCCGGATTGCGAATTGATGCGGATGATCGCCTCGTAGGAGCGGCCGATATCCTGGGGATCGATGGTCAAATAGGGCACTCCCCAAGGAATTAGAGGATCCTGCTCCGTCTCCTTCGCCCGGCGGTCGAGGCCCTTTTTGATGGCGTCTTGATGGGAGCCGGAAAAGGCGGTGAAGACGAGTTCGCCCGCATACGGTTGACGCTCGGGCACATTGAGCCGGGTCACGCGTTCGTAAACCGTGCGGATGGATTGCAGGTCGGAGAAGTCCAGTCCGGTGGCGATGCCGTGGCTGTTCAGGTTCAGCGCGACGGTGACGATGTCCAGATTTCCGGTGCGTTCGCCGTTGCCGAAGAGCGTGCCTTCCACGCGGTCCGCGCCGGCCATCAGGCCCAGCTCGGTGGCGGCCACGCCGGTGCCGCGGTCGTTGTGAGTGTGTAGAGAAACGATGATGGAATCCCGGCGGGCGAGGTGCCGGCACATCCACTCGATCATGTCGGCGTGGATGTTAGGCGTGGTCCACTGGACGGTATCCGGCAGATTGATGATCATTTTCTGCTCCGGCGTTGGCTGCCAGACGTCGATCACCGCGTTGCAACACTCGAGGGCGAAATCGAGCTCGGTATCGGAAAACGACTCGGGCGAATATTGCAAAACCACCTCTGTCCGCGGGATGGTCGGCACGAGCTTTTTCACCAACTCGGCACCATCCACGGCGATCTGCTTGATCGACTCGCGGGTGGCATCGCCGAAGGTGACCCGCCGCTGGAGGGGCGAGGTGGAGTTGTAAATGTGGACGATCGCCCGCTTCGCGCCATCGATGGCCTCGAAGGTGCGGCGGATGAGCGGCTCGCGGGTCTGCACCAGCACTTGGATCGTGACGTCCTCGGGGATGCGGTTTTCATCGATCAGGCGGCGCAGGAAATTGAACTCCGTATCCGCAGCGGACGGGAAGCCGACTTCGATTTGCTTGAAGCCGACGCGCACCAGCAGATCGAAGAAATCGAGTTTTTCCTCGATCGACATCGGCTGCGGTAGCGCCTGATTCCCATCGCGGAGATCGACGGAGCACCACTCGGGCGCGTGCGTCAGCGTCTGGTCCGGCCAGGTGCGGTCGGGCAGGGAAACAGCTGGAAAAGGCCGGTATTTCGAGAGCGAAGTCGGGTGCATGATAGAAAATGAAACTTTGCGGCCGCATCAGGAGCCGCGAGTGAGGCGCAGTATAGCGCCACAAAACGATTTGTCGAAAGCGGACTCAGGCCCCTCAACGGGTGACTCCGCGTTCGGAATTCTCGATGAAATGGATCAGGTGCGCGACCTGGGGCGTGTCGGCGGCGTGGGTCGCCTTGAGCGAGCTGATGGAGTTGGCGAGATTTCCGTCTTTTTTCAGAAACAGTTTTTTGTAGGCGGATTTGATCGCCTTGATGTCGTCCTCGGCAAATCCCCGGCGCTGCAGGCCGATGAGATTGATGCCGCGAGTGCTGGCGGGGTTTCCATCGACGATCATGAAGGGAGGCACGTCCTGCACCACCTTCGAGCAGCCGCCCACGATCGAGTGCTTGCCGATCCGACAGAACTGATGGACCGCTGCCACTCCGGAGACGATCGCGTAGTCCTCGACCGTGATGTGGCCGGCGAGACCGACGGAATTGGAAAGAATGATGTGATTTCCGAGTTGGCAGTCGTGCGCCACGTGCGAGTAGCAAAGCAGCAGGTTGTGCGAGCCGATCCGCGTCGGAAGGCTCTCGTGAGTGCCACGATGGACGGTGCAGTTCTCCCGGAAAACATTGTGATCGCCGACTTCCAAGTAGGTGGGATCACCCACGTATTTCAAATCCTGGGTCTTACCACCGATCACGGCGAAGGGGAAAAACTCATTGCCTCGGCCGAATTTCGAGTAGCCCTCGAGCACGACGTGGGAGTGCAGGACGCAGTCATCGCCGAGCACGACATTCGCGCCGACGATACAATACGGCCCGATGCGGACATTGCGTCCCATCGTGGCAAGCGGTGAAACAATGGCGGTAGGGTGGATCACGAACGGAATGTCTGCGAAAGGGAGCCGAAATGACGAGGTTTTTTTCTCAAACGGCTTCCCGGCGGCTTCAAAAACGGGGTGCTTGGCGGACAGAGCCACGAACGGTCACCGCTTCCATCCCCCGCCCCAGGTCAGGTGTTTTGATCTTCTTCCCGAAGTGGCCGAAGCGGCGGCCATGCTAGTTCGAGGCTGGTGTGGATTCCTGCCGCAGGATGCGTACCGGCCCGAGCAGGCCGGAAGGCATGAGCGGAGTTTTCTTCGTGAGCGTCCGGATATTGGTGCGGGTCAGGCGCTGTTTTTCAGGAAGTCCAGCGTCGCCGATGATCCGGTTGGGCCAGAAATTCACGATTTCAACCTCCAGTCGGTTGGTCCCCGGAACGATTGAGGAAGAAATATCGATTTGAAACGGCGGCGCCCACAGCGTGCCGAGCGCCTTGCCATTGATTTTCACGGTGGCGATTTCGCGGGCAAGGCCGAGATCCAGGAGGGTGTTGGCGACGGGCTTCTGGGTGTCGGTTTGAAAAGTGGTGCGGTACACGGCAGTGCCCGAATAGAACTGGATCTGTGGATCGGGGTTCTGCGACCAATCGGTGAGTGACTCAAAAGTCACCTCGCGACCGGGACCGCCGGATTTGGCATCGAAGGAAACGCCCCAGGGCCCGGGAATCACCTCGGCGGCGTAGAGCTTCGGCGGAGTGCCGATCACAGTCTGGATTTCCGACGGTTTGCGGAACACGACGAAGATCGACCCGCAAGGGGGCAAATGGACAGGGAGGCGGGTCGTTTCGCCCGTCCGCGAGTAGGCGGGGGCCGGCTGGCGCCCGCCGGTGACCGGATCCCAGAACTCGGGAGCTTTCCCGGTGATTCGGAAACTCGCGTCGAGATCGACCGCTGCCTTGGTGCGGTTGGCGATGAAGTAGCACTCCATTCCCTCAGAGCCACGGTGGATATACCGGATGGCCTCGGGGGCCACGGGCCCCGTCCAGGCGAAATCCGGAGCGACACCATCGGCAGCTAACACCTCGCGGGCGGTCTTGCCGGAAATGACGCGGCCTCTACCGGTTTTTCCTGACCAGAGCGCATCAGTGATTTCTTTGAGTTCGGCATCGGTTTGTGGAAACCCCTCAAGGCTGGCCGGGCGCTGCGGGCGGGGCCCGACGACGGTTGCTCCCGCTGCGACGAGCGCTTTGATTTTCCGCAAGGCGGGCATGGAAATGGACGGGTAGTCGGGCAGGGTCAGCAGGTGATAGGACATCCCGTCCGGAAGCACGAGGCGGCCGTCCTTGACGGACACGCGGGTGAGCAGCGTCTCCTCGGTGGCGACGTCGTAGTCGTAACCGGAGCCGAGCTTGGCGGGATCCGAGCTGCGGGACTGGGCGAAGTTCGGCACATGGTCGCCGTAGTAGGCAATGGCGTCCGCGCGGAAGAGTCCCTGCTGGAGCATCCACTGGCAGCGGTTTAGATAGAGGAAAAACGGCGCGCTGCGCTCCCACCAAGTGACCTTCGGATTGAGGTGGGTGCCGGCGAAATATTGTTGGCCAGGGATGCCGGTACTTTCCGGAGAACAAACGAAGGCATGCCAGATCAGCCGGTTGAGACCCTCGGTGCAGGCCATGTCGAAGCTTGGCTTGAGATTATCCCACAGTGTTTCTTGCCACTGCGGGCCGACACTGGTGAATCCTTCTGCTGCGACCAGCGGTTTCCCATAGGTATGTGCTGCGGAGGCAGGCTGCTTGACGAAAAATCGCGCGCGATCCGTGACGCGGTGGGTGGCCGCCTCCGCCCAGAATTCGGAGGTGGGAATGGTGCTGAAGCCAAGTGCGCGTTGGGCATCGATGGGAGTGTAGTGGGGGCCGCCGGCTTCGGGGTGGATTCCGAGACCGTGTTTCTCCGCCCGCGCAAGGAAGGGGCGGTAGTGGTGGTCGATGGCGAGATCGCCTAACGTTTTACGAAAATCTGCTAGGAAGCGCTGGCTGGCATCCCGACTGGCGATCACGCTGCCAGTGAGTGCCGGCATCCACGGGATCATGTCGTAGCCCCGCCGTTTCTTGAATTCCACGAGCAGGCTGGGGGTCCAGTTGAAGACCTCGATTTCCCAGGAATCGGTGTGGAGGTATTTGAGAGATTTGCCCGCTTGAGGACCAGCGGATGCAAGGATGGGCTCAACTACGGCATCCCAGTAGTGGGTGAAGGCACTCTCGTCGAGTGGGTCGAGCGCGTAGCCTTTCCACGCACCACTGGACGTGGAGACTTGGTTGTGCTTTCCGAGGGTCATGCCGAAGCGAAGGATTTTCCATTTCCCGGGAGGCGCGTTCCAATCCAACTTGCCGTCCCTGCCCATGCTGGAGGTGAGGTCGATGACATCCGATGCCTGAGCGGTGGCCTCGCCGGGGGACTCGGGATCGAGGGTGAGGAGGGTGCCGGTGGGAGGTGCGGAGGAGGAGTCCGCCCACGAGGTATTTCCGGGCAGTTTGATGGGGTCATGGAGTGCCCGCATCCGCCAGTCGAGCAGGGGGGGCTGAGTTTGGGCTAGCACCGGCAGCGCGACGGTCACGGTGTCACGGTAGAAATCTCCAGTCAGGGGCGGGGTCTCGAGCTGGGCGGAAATCATTTTACCACCCTCGAGGATGACTTCGGACCACGTGATCTGCTTTACGGCGTCTTCGGCGGTGACGGTGGGGCCGCCCAAGTTCCAGCCGCTTTGAATGTTCAGGCTGAGCTCGAGATCCAACCGGGCCGCCTCTCGGACGGTGTGGTTGAACAACCGGCACCAGGCGGGTGAGCCGAACAGCGGCCCGGCCGGCACCTGCTGGTGGCCCCCTTGGCTTGAGCCGTCGGCATCAAAGATGACGGCCCCGCCGAAGCCCTTGAGCTTCATTTGCTCGAGATCCCGGGTGATCGAAGCTGGGTCCACGTTTCCATTTAGCCACCACCAATAGGCTCGCAAGCGTGCTTCCGGCGGTGGATTCAGCCACGCGTCACGAGCCGGGACCGCTGCCATGACCTGAGAGGGAATCAGCAAGCTCGCGAGCAAGGTGGTGGCGTGAAAGCGGACTCGATCAAAAATTGGAATCATCGGTGAATGGGAGGCGTGGCAGTTCCGGTAGCTACAAAACCGGGAGAGGTCCAGATTTCAAGAGGTATAAATGGGGAGAGCTATTGACTCTTCGGGAAATAAAAGTTCTGAATGGTTGCAGGTGCAAATGAAACCCCGGCTTGAGTGCTCTGTGGCGCTTAACCCGTTCGGGTTAGCAATTTCGCAAGGGATCCAAGCGTAGTTTAGTTCGGCCCCTGTTACGCGATGCGCTTACTACTTCTTACACTCCTCAGCCTCTATCTTCACGCCTCGCCCGCCGGTGCGGCGGACGTGACCTTGAGCCAGGACGGCACTTCGTTTCGCATGTCGAACGGGACCCTCTCCGCCATGATCGAGAAGCGCTCAGGGCGGGTGACCTCGGTGGTGCTCGGTGGTCAGGAACTCTTGGGTGAGGGGTCGGGGTATTGGTCGATGGCAGCTTCGTCCGGAAAAGCGCGGGTCGGCGGCTTCGGCATCTCCCAAAATTCGTTAGTTTCGATTGATCCCAGCACCAACAACGGTGAGCGGGCGGAGGTGGTTTGTCAGTTTCATGGCAAAGGGACGGACGGGGCCTACCCAGGAACCGCCGAGATTCGGTACGCCATCGATCGCCATTCCTCGACACTCTATGCGACGGCGGTTTTCGCGCACGGGACGGGGGATGCTCCGTTCCGGATCGGTGAGGGACGCTTCGTGGTGAAGCTGGATGCGGGCATCTTCGATCAATTGAGCATCGATCGGGACCGAAACTGGATCACCCCGACCGGGAAAGACTGGGATGCCGGAACGCCCTTGAATCTGAAGGAGGCCCGCCGCATGACAACCGGAATCCACGCGGGGTGGGCGGAGCACAAATACAGTTACTCCGCCATTTTGGAGAAAGTTCCCGCCTATGGCTGGGTGGGTTCGAAGCGGTCATTCGGGGTGTGGATGATCAACCCCAGCGTCGAATACATCGCCGGTGGTCCGACGAAAGTCGAACTAACGGGACATCTCGATGTGGGCGGTGACGCGCTGCCCACGCTATTGAACATGTGGCATGGAAGCCACTATGGCGGCACCGTGCTGGCATTGAATCAGGACGAGAAGTGGTCGAAAGTGATCGGACCGTTCGCCCTTCACTTCAACCAAGGCGGCAGCGCTGCGACCTTATGGACTGCGGCCCTCAAGCAAGCCGAGGTGGAGCGCGCCTCCTGGCCATACCCTTGGGAACACCATGATGCCTATCCACCGGCGACGGCACGCGGCGGATTGACTGGGAAACTGATCACCCATGAAGTTCATACGTCCTCAGGCTTGGCTGGCACCCAGTGGATCGGACTCACAGACCCGGACTATGCCGTCAGCGACCGGCGGAACACCACCACCGCCAACGTCGGCTGGCAGCGGGATGGCAAGCACTATCAATATTGGGTCAAGGCGGGATCCGGCGGGACGTTTGCCTTGTCCGGAGTGCGCCCGGGAACTTATGTTCTACACGCGTTTTCGGATGGAATTCTGGGTGAATACGAGCTGCCTGACGTGACGATCGAAGCCGGGGTGGTAAAGCACGCTGGCGAGCTGAACTGGACGCCGCCACGGGCTGGCCCAACCCTCTGGGAGATCGGAATTCCCAATCGCAGCGCCGCGGAGTTTCGCAATGGCGACCGCTACTGGTTTTGGGGAAATTATTTGAAATTCAAAACGGATTTCCCGCAGGGGGTGAACTACATCGTCGGCAAGAGCGACTGGGCAAAAGACTGGCACGTTTGCCAACCTCTCGATCTATCACCCGCTTGCGAAGTGCTGGGAAACTCGACATGGACAGTACGGTTCCCGCTGGACAAAGTTCCCGTGAACGGAACCCGGCTGAGAGTGTCCTTTTGTGGTTCACGTGAAGGCTCGAGCCTCGCACTGCTGCTCAACGGAACGGAGGTCGGGAACACCGGCCCACTACCCGAAGACGGCACGATGCATCGGGACTCGGACCGCGGCATGTGGTTTGAACGCTCTTTTGACATTCCCGCAACCCGCCTACGCACGGGCGAGAATGTGCTCCAGTTCCGCCTCCGTGGCACGGCCTGGCACCAAGGCGTGCTGTACGACTACATCCGCATGGAAGCGGTGGCGGATCACCCCCCGGCTCTGCCGGATGCCACTCAAGAAAAAGGCAATCGTGCGAGAGAAACCGATGAGAAAAGTTAGCAGGACATTCGCCACCCTTCTGTGGATCGTGACGGAAATCCTTTTCGCCAGTGCGGCACATGCAGCAACGGGCCTTACGGGCTATCTACACCGTCCGGATTCCTGGTTTTCGGGGGCAGAGGCCAAGGTGGTCGCGTCGCATATCCTTTCATTCCAATCCCCCCTTGGGGGCTGGCCAAAGAATGTGAACACGGCATCCGCTCCAGCGAAGGCGGGAGCTCCTCCCCTGCCACCTACCTTCGACAACGGGGCGACCGTGAACGAGATGCGCTTTCTCGCTTTGATCTATCAATCGAGGCGGGATGAATCCTACTGCAGCGCATTTGACCGGGGCCTCGACTATATTCTCAAGGCTCAATACCCCACCGGAGGGTGGTCGCAGTCCTATCCCCCCGATGGGAGCTATCACCGCTACATCACATTCAACGACAACTCGATGGTCAATCTCATGACCTTCATCCGTGAAGTCGCCACCGAGGAGCGCTACGACTTTGTGAACAAGGACAAGAGAGCAAAGTCCGCGGAGGCCTTCGACCGCGGGATTCAGTGTATCTTGAAATGCCAGATTAAAGTAAATGGAAAGCTCACCGCCTGGTGCGCACAGCATGATGAGATCGACTACCGGCCACGGCCCGCACGCGCCTTTGAATTGCTATCACTCAGCGGTGCGGAATCAGTCGGCATCGTCGAGCTGTTGATGAGCCTCGACCACCCGGACGCGGCGACGGTCTCCGCCATCGAGTGTGCGGTTGCCTGGTTTGAAAGCGCTAAAATCACCGGTCACAAAGTCGTCGAAGTCGCGGATGCTCGATCACCGGGCGGTAAGGACCGGCGCCTGATCGAGGACGAGGGTGCCGGACTACTGTGGGCGCGGTTTTATGACATCGCCTCCAATCGCCCGATTTTCTGTGATCGCGACGGCATCGTGAAAAACCATTTTTCAGACATCGGCTACGAACGCAGGAACGGCTATTCGTGGCTGGGCGATTGGCCTCAAAAGATGTTGGTTAAGGATTATCCGACATGGCAACGAGCCCGGAAATAACAAGAATTCCTGCATGACTCAGGAGCGGGGAAGCAACTTTTTGCCCAGCTTGCCGATCATCGCCGCAACCGACAAAACGTCGTTGGAGCTCTCATCGCTTCGGCAATACACCCCGAAGGTGAATGCCTCGGGTAACAGAAACTCGAAAGTTCGGACATGGGTCAAGTCACCGCCCTTGGATTCCAGCCGGGACATCGCATCACCCGGTGCGATCAGCACACCGAGCCCGGCTCCGGCAGCCGCAGCCGCGTCAGCCTCGGAACTGAAGGGTAACGCATTCGCCGGATGCAACCCATAGGCGTATTCGCACCAAAGACTGAGAAACGGAGCGAAGCCCGTCACCACACAGGAGTCAGGAATGAGCACCGTCGTCCGGAGAATCTCAGGGAAACTAAAATTGATGGGGTCAAATGGATAGAAATCCGGATTCCATGCGACAGTGATTCCCCTCTCCTTGAGAAGGACCGCTTCCTGGACCCCAACCGACAACCCGGAATGCAGAAACCGCCCGGCAACTACAACATCATATTTTGCCGACTCCAATGAGACGCTCCAGTTTTCGCCAATCTCGCAGATCACTGCAGTTGTTCCCGCGCGCGTCGCGCAGTGCTGCAGTTCCTGTTTGAGAATCGAGCCAAATGACGAGCGGTCGACCGCCACCAAAACCACGCCATCCATCCGGCGGCTGATGCTCCGCATTCCGTCGACGAATGCGAGGTATGCTTCGCAGACTTCATTGGCGCGCTCCAAAAACCGCGTGCCGGCACCGGTGAGGCGGGTGCCGGAACTCGATCGCTCGAAGAGGACCAAGCCCACCACCGATTCGAGCCGCCCTATCATGAGGCTCACGGCAGGCTGGGAAATTCTCCAGCGTTTACCCGTTTCAGTAAAGCTGCCTGTCTGCGCGAGGCTACGGAAGACCAGGAGGCTGGATAGATCGATATCCATAGGTCAGGAAATGGCGGCACCCTTCAACCTTGGCAGAAGTTCGGAGTAGGGATGGCTTTTCCTCAAGACAGCCATGAGCTGATAGCAAGGCCAGCCGCTCTCCGGCGCATCGATGTGGCGGGAAGTGGTGTCATGTGATAGAAGGAACTCATCGTCCTCGGGTTTTGCCGCAGAGCCTTCGGTGAGGACGCGCCCATCCTTGGCTCCCGCGGAGTGAAATGTGCCGAGCATCAGCGCGCTAGCGTCGGGGTCGCCACTATCAGAGATCCACCATTTCCCTTTGGGAAGATCGGCCGGCGTGGCAGGCTGCCTGCCGCGGTGGCTGAGGCCGGACTGGATTTCCCAAGGGATCCGGCCGAGTGAAACGCAGTCCAAGCGATCGGAACCGGTGATGCCTGCACCAAAATAGACGTCGCATTCCGCATTCAGAAGCGCGGTGCGGAACCGCGGGGTCTCGATTCTCAAAAAACAGGGCCGAAACGTGTCGGAAATTTGCACCCGGGCGAGGAAATCCGTGAACAGCCCACCTTTGAAAAACTCTCCCGCGGCGGCGAAGCGCAGGATTCTGCCATTTTGATGCAGGGTCCTCACGCTATCTCCCAGGCGCCGAAGTCCGCGGGAAAGCGGACTGACTTGGCCAAGCAGCCCCTGCGCGAACAAGGTCGCCTTCAGAGCGTGCTCTGGCGTTTCCTCAAACAACTGGCGCCCCACCGCTCTTTCAAAATCCTCACAGACCCGTTTGATGTTCGCGCGTGTGCTCCGCAGCTCCAGCGCGGCATTCGCATAGGACCCTTCCCGCGAGACGACGCAAAAAACCTCCAGTTGGCGGAACGTGATGTGAGGAAGCTCCTGAAATTCAGGCGGATTTGTCTGGGAGGCGTCTCTCATCATGATTTGAAGCGAAGACCATCGACCTGAATCACCGCGCTTCAAGGGATTTTTTGATGAAATCGCCGGGCGGCAGCCTAATGCCTGCTTGAAATCAAGAACACCGCGTTTTGGACCTCATATAGGGGTATGCGGATTTCATTCCGCCGGATTTTTGACCCGCAACATCCGGGGCGTATCGGTGGGTGTGGCTCGAACCGCCGCATCGGTGAAAATTCTTTTTCTCCAACCAACCAATACCAATGAAAACACACATCATCAACCGCCCATGCGCTCCCAATGGATCCGCATTATTCCAAGGAACCTTCCAAGCAGCCTGCCTCTTGGCATCGCTCATGGTTTCTATCCCGAGTGCGCAGGCATCCAGCCACAGCGACGCTCCGCTCATCAAGCTCGACCCGCAAGCCAACCTCACCGACGTGTATGCATTCATCCGCACCCGGCCGGCGAACAATCAGAAAGTCCTGGTGGTAGAGGTCAATGTCCGCCCCTTCTGTGAACCCGGCGACGGAGTGATGTACGAGGCGTTCTCGCCGGATGCGCTCTACAGCATTCACATCACAAACCCTGTCACAGGCGCTGAATCGCTGCGTTATGACTTTAAATTCTCCGGAGTCTCCGCTGCCACTGGAGACTACAAAAACACCGGAACGATCCTGCGCTACGGACTCGGCACCGAAGTCGGCCCGATCCAGACCGTCGGCGATGCCCGGCAGAATTTCACCCAGTCCTACACCGTGACCAAGATCACCGACGGCGGACGAAAGAAGAACTCGCGGACTGAACTGAACGGATCGTCTCCATTGTTAGTCGCACCGCCGAACGTGGGCATCAAGACCACTCCGCTTTACAACGACAGCAATGGAGTCGCCATGTCAGGAGCAGCGAACCGTGCCGCCCTTGATCCCTACACATTTCAAACCACCTATGATCTCCCCGGTGGCACCACCGTATTCTGCGGTCCTCGGGAGGATGGATTTTTCGCTGACACAGCAGGAATCTTCGATTTGCTAGAAGGTCGCATTCTGGATAGCAACGGCGACGGCATGGGCCTTGGTCAGGAAGGCGGAGGCGTTGATGGCTTCAAGGGATTCAATGTCCTGCACTACGCGATCGTCATCCCAATCACGGACCTGCAGACATTTTCCTACACTGGAGCGCTCCAGGCGCCAAGCACGGGTGTGGGCGTCTACGCATCCGTGAGTCGTCCGCAGGTCACGCTCCGCCGGCCGAACCGCGAAGACAAATCCAGCGGCCCATACGTCCAAGTGAACCGTCTCGCGAACCCGCTCTTCAATGAAGTGCTCGTAGCCGCGGTGGATAAGGATACCTACAACCGCACCTCACCGACTTCGGATCCAGCCCTGTTTGCAAACTATGCACGCACCCCGGAACTCGCCGCATTGCTCAACACAGTCTATGGAACCGGATTCGCCACGACCCAACGTGAAGACCTGGTGAGTATCTTCATTCCCGACGTCATCCGCGTGAATACCACCACGGGCCCAACCACCATCTCGGGAAATTCCGGCTTCAACCGCCTGAGCTTCATCGGTGGCGACACGATCCTTAACGGTGACGGCGTGGCCATCCCTGCCGGTTGGCCGAACGGTCGCCGCTTCGGCGACGACGTGGTCGACATCGCCCTTACGGCAATCGCCAGTGGTCCGACTTTCAGCACGATCACCGTGGTCGGTGACAACGTTCCTGAAAACGACGCCACCTACAACCGGACCTTCCCGTATGCAGCCACCCCGAACGCGGGACCACGCAACCGCAAGGATTCCGGAGTGAACGACTCCAACGTAAACGTGAATTTCTGAGCTAACCACATATCGGCACCAGCAGGCTCACACCCAGTCTGCTGGTGCCATTTCCGCCATGATCACCCACTCCCACAGAACCGGCCTCAAAACATCCGCGATCGCGCTGTGCATCGTCGGTGCGTTTTCTGCGGCTTTCCTCACAAGGCCCGCCCCGAAACTGGTGAAGAGCGCAGAAGCATCTTCCATTTCCCCGGCGCTTCAACCCACGGAAGTATTAGACGCAATTCCTATCCAGAGTGATGGGTCCGCCAGCGGGAAGGCCGTGGCCGCCGCTATGGAGAAAGCCCGGAAGTCACCTCAAGCGCCCGCGGGCTGGGTGGTGCTGGGCGATACGCTCCGCCAGCGTCTGAGGGAATCCGGCGACCAGACCTACTATGATTTCGCCGAGAAGGCCTATCGCCAAGCCCTAAGACTCCAAGCCGCCAATGTCGATGCGATCAACGGAATGGCATGGCTCACCGGCGGTCGCCACGTGTTCGACGAAAGCATGAAGTGGGCGAATGAAGCACTGGCGCTCAGCCCGAACAGCGCCGACGCCCACGGCATCATCGGTGATGCGGAGCTGGAGTTAGGTAATTACGATGCCGCTTACGACCACTATCAAACCATGATGGATCTACGCCCCGATCTTTCCTCCTGGAGCCGCGGGGCCTATCTTCTGTGGCTCACCGGCGACAAGCTCAAAGGCACCGGTCTGATGGAGAAGGCGATACGCGCGGGAGCGCCCTTTGCGGAGAATCTTGCCTGGTGCCGCGCGAAGCTGGCGGTGATGCTGATGCAAGACGGCGCGTTCGCCGCAGCGGCACAGGTGCTAGCGCCATCCCTGCGGGAGCATTCGCGGCATCCTCATATTCTGCTAGCTGCCGCACGGCTTGCCACGTCGACCCGCGACTACGACATCGCAGCACAATACTATCAGAAACTTCTTGAAGCGGGTCCGAATCACGACGCCTTCGTGGGACTCGGCGACTTGCATGCGATTCAGGGAGAGCGTGCTGAGGCGGAGGACGACTACCGCAAGGTGGAAACCCTGCACGCCGCCCATCTCGCTACGGGTGTCCACGATCACATGCAGATGGCACGCTTTCTCGCCGATCATGATCGTAATCTAGTGGAGGCCTTGCGTCTGGCGGAGCAGCACAAGCTCACGCGGAATGTGCTCGAAGCCGATACCCTTGCCTGGGTCTATTACAAAAACGGAGACATGCTCCGCGCGGCAGAGGCCATCAAGCGGGCATTGTCCCGGAACACTCCGGAGGGTGAAATCCACTACCATGCAGGGATGATCGCAGCAGCGTTAGGCGACGCGGCCTCCGCACGGGAGCATCTGCGAAAGGCGCTGGCCATGAGCCCGGCCTTCAATCCCTTACAGACGCCGGTCGCGGAACAAAAGCTGGCCAGCCTCTCCAATCAAACCAACTCATCGGCCGGACTGGCAGGAAGCCCGGAAGTGAAAGGCGCCGCGGAATGAAGAACGCATTCTTCATTGCCTGCGCTTTGGCTGGCATGTGCGCAGCGGGTCTGGTGGAACGCCTTGACGCCCATGATGAGCCGACCAGTTTCATCGAAATCCGGCTGAATTCCGCGGGGATGGACGTCGCAATCACCGCGTCTATTACTGACCTCGCCCACGATCTCCCGGATGTCGAGCCGGACATGCTGCTGCACCCGGCGACGCTTGCCGCCCAGCAAGGCCAAGTGGCGGAACTCGTCAGATCGCGTTTGAAACTCAGCGCCGACGGAGGTCTCCTGACGCTTCAACTCCGCGACATCATCCCGGTTCCGGAGAAGCGGGATCTGCGTCTGGTATTTGCGCATTCGTGGCCGGTCGCACCGGGCACCCTCCGCGCGGAGACGGTGATGTTCCCCTACGATCCGAGACACCGGACCTTCGTCAACGTTTACGCCGGCGAGGAGCTACTGCGACAGGACATCCTCACGGCAAGTCGCCCCGCGATCACTTTCCGCACCGCGAACTATCAGAACCTCACTGGAGCGCTTGCATTGTTTGTGAGACAGGGAATCCATCATATCTTCATCGGCCCGGATCATATTCTCTTTGTAGTCGGATTGATGCTGCTAGGCGGGAGTCTCCGGCAATTGCTCAAGATCGTCACCGCGTTCACCCTCGCTCACAGCGTTACCTTGGCCTTGGCGACATTTCGGATCATCACTCCGCCCGCCTCCATGGTGGAGCCGGTGATCGCCCTGAGTATTGTCTTCGTCGGCGTTCACGCGTTTCTGGGGAAAGAGCGTCGTGACCCCCGCCTTCTTTTCGCGTTCTGCTTTGGTCTTATCCACGGATTTGGCTTTGCCAGTGTGCTCCAGGAAATGGTGTTGCCGCGGGAGGCGCTCGGCTGGTCGCTCGGGGCGTTCAACGTGGGCGTCGAGATCGGCCAAGGCTGCATCGTCCTCGCGATCGCTCCGCTGCTTGCGTTTTTGCAGCGGGAGCACCGCGAAGTGGCCGGAAAAATCGTGGCCGCGAGTGCCCTGTGCGTCACCGCGGCCGGGGCATTCTGGTTCTTTCAGCGGGTGATCGCTTGAGGGGCCCAGCGGAGGGGAGCCTTTGAAATCCATCAAACCCGTCGGTTCAGCACTTCGCTTGCATCTCCCCGCCCGCGTGCTTAGATCTGCGGCCCGGTACCTCACCGGGCAATTTTTAACCGACAAAAAACCATGGGAAGACACTTCGAATGCCGCCGCAGGGCGAAGGAATCGCGATGGGCCACGATGTCCAAAGTGTTTCCGAAGCTCGCCAAGTCCATCACGATGGCAGCGAAAAGCGGCGGCCCGGATCCGGAATCCAACGCGCCGCTGCGCGTGGCGATCAACAACGCCAAAGCCCAGAACCTGTCGAAGGAAAACATCGAGAACGCGATCAAACGCGCCGCCGGCAAGGACGCCGCGGATATTTCCGAAGTCACCTACGAAGGCAAGGGCCCGCACGGTTCGTTGTTCGTCGTTGAGTGCGCGACGGACAATTCCAACCGCTCGGTGGGCAATCTGAAAATCATTTTCAACAAAAACGGTGGCCAGATGGTCAATGCCGGCCAACTCGATTTCATGTTCTCGCGCAAGACCGTCATCGAGTTTCCCCTGCCCGCAGGCCGCGATCTGGACGAAATCGAGCTGGAGCTCATCGACGCCGGGCTTGAGGAAATCGACGTCGATGACGGCATCGTCTCGGTGATCGGAGAATACAGCGCCTTCGCCAGCTTGTGCCAAGGTGTCGAAGCGCTCGGCATCGTGCCCACCAAGGCCAGCCTCCAGCGGCTCCCGGCCCAGCCCATCGAGCTCACCGAAGAACAAATGGAGGACGTGGAAAACTTGCTCGACAAGCTCGAGGACGACGACGACGTGCAGGCCGTGTTCACGAACCTGGCTTAAGCCCGGCGAGCTTCTTCTCGACGCGCTCGAGGTCGCGCTTGCGAGCGCCGGAGAGGAATTCCTCGCGCAGGCAAGCGGCGGCGGCCTCATCGTTTCCGGCGGTTTCCAACACCAGCCCCTTGTCATAGTTGAATTGGCTCCAATGGATCGCGTGCGCCTTGGGATCGAGGTGGAGGCGTCGCATGTAGAGTTCCAAGCGGTTGATTTCCCGCAGGCCGGCTGCCGGGCTTTCCTGGTGGGCGAGGGCGATCGCGTAGTGCCCCGCGCACGCCACCTCGGCAAGGGCGAAATGGCCGGTCGGCAATTCCCGCTCAGGCCCGAGCAGACGGTTCTGCGCATGAAATCGAGTGGCAACCTCCGGCCACAGCTTGCGCTGGCGGTCGATGATCGCCCGCCAGTTTTGCCGGGTCAAATCCCGCTCGTCCAACTCCCAGACGGCGCGCGCCTGGGTCGGGTATTGCACCAGAACATCCGCCATGAGCCGGTCAAGATCGTGCCAAAGAAAGGCCCGCTTCGCCGAAAGCATTGCGAAAATCCCTAGCAACAACGCCGCCGGCAATCGCGGGGAAACCGTGCCCAGCACCGCCCGCCACACCGCCGCCAGGACGATGGCAGCGCCCAGGCAAAACCACGGCAGCCCGGGGTAGATCCGGTATTCCGGCATGAACTCCGGGATCGCATAGAATACCCGGATGAGAATCGTCGCGACGTAGAGGAACAAGCACACGCCGAAAATCCGGGTCGATTTCCGCCATACCAGCCCCGCGCTGAACACGGCGAACGC
>JAYWDF010000913.1:0-3171 GCA_043779985.1 Akkermansiaceae bacterium
GGAAAATAGACGCTGCGAAATGAACGCCACTTCGTTTCCACGCATGTCCTGCAAGCTCAGCTTGTCGCCCAGAGTGAATATTTTCCCATCCACGAGATAACGATCATTCCCTTCCCCGTCCCGAATGACGAAGTCGTCACCCAGGCTCCAGAATTTCTGCTTCATCACGAATCGCATGTCCTGATCCTGTCAAATTCTGTCAGCCCGTCGATCAATTCCTGAAAGTTACCGCGCTCTCGGGACTGTGACGACTCTGCATTGGCGAATGTGATATTCGACTCTATTTCCGCTAGACCCACGTTCAGGGAAGATGATGCAGGACGACCCACAAGGGAGCCTACCCTGCCACTGCTGATTTCTCGGCCCGGCTCGACCCGGCGCACCATCATCCAGTCACCGGGAGCGACTGCGACCGCTCCTCAGCCGGGGCACTCGCAAATCACCCAGCGGTGCGCGACCATAGGCTCATACCAAGGGCCATCCCGGGGACTCGTGTCCCAGCAGCGGACCCTGCTGCGGCCGGGATCAGCCTCGATCCATTGGTTCCCCCCAAGATAGACGACTACATGAATGCCGTCGGCGCGGACGGCTAGATCGCCCGGTCGCAGCGGGGGCTGATCGAGCTTCCAAAGCGGACCGGCGAGTCCGAGTGTACGAGTCTCCCCCCGGTAGCCCTGCCCCATCGCCCGCGCACTGGAGTCGAACCACCACTGCGACAGCCACTCCCGAAAAGCGGTCCCATTGGCCTTTTGCCAGCCCTCCGCCCACAAGGCGTCACGCAGCGCCCTTCGCGGAAGTCCCGAGCAATCGATTCCTAACGGGCTCTCGCCACCCCAGACATAGCGCGTGCCGTCATAGCCTCGCAGCCGCTTGACGTAGTCCGACCGCAACGCGTTCGAGTCGATGGCTTTACCGGGCAACGCGAAAGGCAGTAATCCCAACACGGGCAGCGCCCAGAGAATCCGGCGCTTCGGATACCCTCTGGCCAGCAACAACAAGGCGCCCCAGACCAGCACCGCCCCCACCAGCATTCCGACTTCAAGTAAGCGGTTATGGACGGGGTGGAGAGTGCAGCCAATCGCCATGGCACCTCCGATCCACACCGCACATCGTTGAGCCTTTTTTGAAAAATTCATCGACAAGCTTTCCACTATCAATACCGCACGGTCGAGGGTATTCCCCATCTTCACCCCGATTTCACACGTCCTTCACATCCCGTGACTCTCCAACGGGTAAACCTAACATAGATCTGCACCTACCGCCGGGTCCCCATCCGACTTGGCGGATGCGGAAACAAGCCAACTTATCATTAGAGACCCTCGGGTGCTCTACGCTGTCTCAATCGACCACGGTATGGCGCGGGATCTTTCCGTTCCGCTGATTTTGGAATCGTGAATTCAACGGAGGGCAGCAGCGAGTTTCCATAGGTATCAAGGAGGGTGTCGTTTGCGCCATGTTTCACATCGGAAACTTTGTAGATCGGGCCATTTCGTGGTCCTTGCTCTCCAGAGCCCGCTTTGCGGAAAAAGACTGACATTTCGTCGAGATTGAAGGGGCGAGAGCCACGCCGCCCGAAGACCGCGGTCTGGCGCCCGCTCTCATCCACGGCGCGGTCCCGGTCGAGGCCACGGGAAATAGTGACCGCCGCGCCCTCGGTCGGATAGGTGGCGATGAGTTTCGGCTCGGGCTTGGGCGAGAAGCCCATATGGCCGGGCACGTTCTCCGGGGAGATCAGTTGCAGGACACGCATGCCATTGCGGCCGTCGGCAACAAGCGCATACATCGAGGCATTCACCGAACCGATCTGCACATCGCGCACATCCGTGAGTTGCCCTCCGGCGGTGAACTGGCTGAGCAGGTGTGGCTTTTCCGGATTTTTCACATCGATGATCGCCAAGCCTGCGGAGCGGTTCGCGACGTATAGATAGGTGCGCGCGACATAGAGGCCACTCGCATTGCCCAACGAAATGGATGCCCCGGAAACGTGGATCGGGTTGGCTGGATTTGAAACGTCGAAGACTTTCACGCCCTCCGCATCAGTGACAAAGCAGTAATGCCACTGCACGGTGGATTGACGGGCACCACGCAGGGCTGGGCCGGAATAGCCCCCGGCGAAGAGCGGGGACTTTGGATTCGATACATCAACAACGGCGAGTCCCTGAGAAGTGGTGATGTAGAGCCACTGGCCGGCCATCCATGCGTGGCGCGCGCCATTCAGCCTTCCGTCGGGATTGAAGGTGGCTGCCCGCTTGATGAAATTATTCGCCGGATTGCCATCTAGCAGTGTGGCCACGTCCACCACGATCAGGCCTTCCTCAAGATCGGTCACGAACGCGTAGCCATGGTAGGCGGCAAACGGCTGTTCCTCGTTCTGCGGCAATTGATTCCGGTTCGGGTCGTTGATCAAAGTACTCGGCAGGGCCACGGAGGTTGCGTAGGCGGTTTTGATAAACGTGTTTTGGCCGAGGGGTAAACGGGAGATGTGGTGATGCGCTCGGAGAAATTCTTGTTATCGATGTTCGCGATATCGAAAATGCCGAACCCGTTTTTCCCGAGAGCGGCGTAGAGATATTCACCGCGTGCCTGCAAGTCGAGCGCGCCGCCCTTGGCTTCATGGTGATAGGCGGTTTTCAGAATCGAGTGGTTTCTGAGGTGCTCCTGATAGTTGTCCGGATAGGCGATGCGATGCAGGTGGCTGCCGATCGCTGCCTGTGGTTCGGTGCGTTCGGTCCATGCGACGCCGGACAGCCCGTGGTCTTCGGTGCCGACATAGCCGTATCTCCCGAAAAAATTGACGGTGCCCGTGCCGAATCCGAGAAGCTGCGTCATGATCGCGTTGTTATCATTGTCCTTCGAGACATGACAGTCCGTGCAGTTTTTCGTGGTCCCAACCCCGCTGGTGGTATGCGCGAAGTGGGGATTGAAGGCCTGGCCGGAATACCCCTCGGAGGAGACGGTCTGCTGCTGGCTGTAGAATTGTTCGCGATTCGCTCCCTGGGAACCGACGACCACGGCGCTGGACGAACGCAAGACGGCTAGCCGGTTTCCTTTGGCCGTGCTGTCCTTGCCAAGCATGAAGACATCGTCACGCACCACCTGGGGATTGTATGAACTGAAATTCCGGGAGGTGGTTCCTTCAAACTTGTTAGTCGCCATTTTGGAGTTCGCCTC
>JAYWDF010000914.1:0-3167 GCA_043779985.1 Akkermansiaceae bacterium
CGGGGATGACGATCTCGGAATGGGTCTCGATGAAGTTCTGGAGCCAGTCGGTGTGGTCGCTGAGTTTGAAATACCAGTTTTCCTCCTCGATCTCGACGACCTCGCCCCACTCGGCGCCGAAGTTCCCGGCTTCGTCGCGGTCGCGTTCCTGGAGGAATTGCTCCTGGCGGACCGAGTAGAAGCCGGCGTGGGCTTTTTTGTAGAGTTGGCCTTGGTCCTTGAGGGCGGTGAGGATGGCGCGGACGCAATCCTTGTGGCGCTCGTCGATGGTCTCGGCCCAGCCGTCGTATTTCACGTCGAGTTTCGCCCAGAGGTCGGAGAACTTGAGGGTGGTGCGCTTGACGAAGGCTTCGGGGGAGATGCCTTCCTTCTCGGCGGTCTGCTGGACTTTCTGGCCGTGCTGGTCGACGCCGGTGAGGAAATACGCCTCGTCGCCGCGGAGGCGACGGTAGCGGGCGATCACATCGGCAAGGACCTTTTCATAGGCGTGGCCGATGTGAGGGGAGCCGTTGGTGTAGTCGATGGCGGTGGTGAGGTAGAACATGCGGAAGAGGTGGAAAGTGAGCGGTGAGGAAATGGCGCAGCGAGACGCGGGGGCAAGGGAAACACAGACTGGGGCGCTCGTGCAAGGATGGGGAAAGCAATATGGAAAGGGGATGTCTCGTCCGCAGGGTCACTCGGGAGCGCGCGAGATGGGCTTCGAGCGGTCATTCCGACGCGCATCGGGCTGAGGAGGACGCCGTGGCCACCGGCTAGCGGACCACTTTCCCGCCGAGCGAGAGAATGCGGGCGTTGCCCTTGGCGGCTTCGGCTTCGGGGATGTTGCCGTCGCGGACGTACATCTGGGAGAGGCTGGTCCAGGCGAGCAGGTCGTTGGGCTGGAGGGTGACGGACTGGAGGCCGCAGCCGATGGCTTCCTTGACGTGGCCGGTTTTCAAGAGGGCCATACCGAGGGCGTGCCAGCCGTCGAAGAACCCGGGGTCGAGCGCGACGCAACGCCGGTAGAGGAGGATGGCTTCCTCGAACTCGCCCACGGCGAGGTGGCCGTTGGCGTCGTCGAAGAGGGTCTGGAGGTCGTCGGGCATGGAATGACGGATGCGGCGACCGAAGATCGCCCCAGCTTAGCGTTGTTTGTAGAGTTGCTCGACCTTGGCGGCGTCGGTGCGGGCGGCGATCCACGAGGAGAAGGCGATGGTCTCGTTCTCAGTGGTGCGGGAGGTGACCTCGGCATCGATCTTGGCGGCGGCGTTGGCTTCCTTGACGACTTCGCGCTTGGCGACGTGGAGGATGAAGGCGCGCTCGGACTCGGTGATCACCTCGGCGATGGCACCGGGATCGACATTGCGGGCGGCCTCGAACAGGTTCTGCGGCTCGCTGGCGCCATCCGGACGGTAGGTGCTGGTGATGGCGGAGAAGGTCTTGATTTCCGGGATGCCCACTTCCTTGGCGGCGTCGGCGAAGGACTTGCCGGCGGCGAGCAGGACCTTGATCTTGGTGATGTCGTCGTTCGCCGCAGTCTTGAGGGCCTCGCCGGCCTTTTCGGAAATGAATTGGGCGCGGGCCTCGGCGCGGGCTTCCTCGTAGGTCTTGGGCCGGGACTTTTCCTCGCCGTCGAGACGGGCGATGATCCATTGGTTCTCACCGACCGCCATGGCCTCGGAGATCTTGGAGAGGGGATCGGAGGTCTCGATCATGCGGAAGAGTTCGTCGGCGGCCTTGCCACCCCGGCTGGAGGAGCGGAGGGTGACATCGAGGTCCTTGGGCGCGGCGCTGCGGGCGAAGAGCTCGGTGGTTTTCACCTCCCACTTGTTTTCCTTCACGAGTTCTTCGAAGCCGCTGCCTTTTTGGAGGTCGAGCTTGTCGAGGAAATCGGCGACGAGGGTGTCGGTCTCGAACTGCTTTTTCCGGCGTTCTTCGGCGAACTCGGCGGCGCGCTTCGCCTTTTCCTCGTCCTTCTTCTTGGCGGCGGCCTTTTTCACTTCGTCGCTGGCAGTGGCGTCGGAGATGGATTCCGGGGTCTCGGCGACCTTGGGTTCGGTCGGGAGGTTCGGCGTGACGACGACGTAGGTGAACTTGCGGCGGGGCTCGGTGGTGAAGGAGTCGGAGAGGTTCTCCCAGTATTTTTTGATTTCCTCTTCGGTCGGTTGGATTTTCTCCTCGAGGGGTGCGCGCTCGAGCTTGGCGAGCCCGCCGGTGATCTGTTGGTTTTCGAGGGCGAGATTCTTGGCGATGGCGTCGCGGTCTACGCTGAGACCGGAGCCGATGATGGCGTTGATCTTCTTGGAGGCAAGAACGTCGGAGGCGAGTTCGCGGAGGTCCTTTTCCGTGAGGCCGAGGCGGCCCATGCCCTTTTCGATGAAGTTGCGGTAGGCCTCGGCGCTGAATTTACTATCCGGGCCGGCGAAGACGCGGAGGGTGCGCAGGTAGCTGGAAATTTCCTCTTCGCCCGGATAGACGCCGAATTCTTCCTTCGCCTGGCGGAGGATCATGCGGCCGATGAAGAATTTCTCAGCGGCGTCATTCTGATTGGTGGCGCCGGTGGAAAGGCCCATCAGGAACTGATACAGGCCGAAGTCGCCTGAGCGAGCGAGGTTGGAAACCAGTTCCATCGACGACGTGCCGAGGGTGCGGTATTCCTTGTCGTTGTAGGTGCGGCCGGCGATTTTGAGGATGGGCCTGCCGCTGCTCATGTTCCGGACGGAGCGTGAATCGATGAAGAAAAAGCTGATGAACAGGATCACGAAGACCACGATCATCAGGCCAGTGTATTTGCGGAGGTTCTCAATCATGAAATGGTAGGGCTGCCGTTGCTCGGGGCGCGGGGAGTTAAGAGGGTGAGTGGAACGGCTTCAATGGTAATTGTCGGCCGGGAAGGGGAGTGTCTCCATCAAGTCCGCCGTCTCAAGGCGAATTTTCAACCGATTTCATGTGGGGGCGCCCGGGGTCGGCGCGGGGCAATCGCTAAAACGGTCGGGTTGCTCTTGACTGGGATTGTCAGGGGATCCACCGGCGCGGCGGCAGGCATCCGCTGAAACGGCGCGGCAGAGGGCGGGCCCGAAGCGCGATAATCTAGAGCCTGTCCCAGAATTCATGAGTTATTCAGGCGCAATGCTTTAGCAGCGGAAAAAAGGGGGCATGGAAGCCCGAAAAGACTCCCATGCCCGAAA
>JAYWDF010000915.1:0-3167 GCA_043779985.1 Akkermansiaceae bacterium
TCGAATAATCCATCAATCTGCCCGGCCGGTTTCCAGCCGTCCATGCTTGCCCGCCAAACCATGTCCAAGCGGGGATTCAATGAGGAGTCAGCGGCCATCGCCCTCAAATCCTCAAAAGCCACCGGGCCAAGACGATCTCCTTCGCTGGTATAAAACCAGACGTTTTTAGCGCACGCTTTTGCAGGCTTTTGATTTTCGTTAGTTTTTGCTAGAGCGGCGGTCTTCGCGATCAACGCACGGGCGGCGCGCTCTCGGGTTGCTGCCAAACGGGTTTCCCGGGCCGCTCGCGCATCGGCGCTCAGCTTGGCTTTCTCCTCGGCTTTCAATTTCGCCTCAGCGGCCGCGCGGAGCTTCGCCTCGTTGTCCGCTTTGGCATCGGCGGCGGCACGCAGCTTGGCTTCCTTCGCGGCAACGGCCACCGCGCTCGCTCGTGCCAACTCGGCGGTTTTGAGTTTTGCTTCTGCTTCAGCGTGGGCTCTCGCCGTGGCGACGGTCCTGGCTGCTTCCGCCGCTGCCGCTTGGGCGTCCGCTTTCAGCCTCGCTTGTGTCTCAGCTTTGGCGTCGGCGGCGGCCTTGATTTTTGCGGCGGCTTCAGCTTGGGCTCGGGCTTCGCGCATCGCTTGCTCCTGCGCTCTGGCGGCTGCGGCGTTGTGGGCCTCAGCGGCGGCTTTACGCTCCGCCGCAGCGCGCAGCTGGCTTTCGGCGATAGCTGTGGCCTCGGCGGCAGCCCGGAGTTTTGTCTCTTCAATGGCTTTCGCCTCGGCGGCGGCCCTGGCTTCTTCGGCGACTTTGAGTTTCGCGTCGGTCTCAGCTCTGGTTTTTGCCTCGTCTGCGGCTTGTGCCAGTGCACGACTTGCCTCGATGATCTTTGCCTCCGCCGCGGCTTTGTCCTTGGCGGCGACCCGGAGTTTTTCTTGCTCAGCGGCTTTGACCTCGGCCGCAAGGATGGCGTCTTCCGCGGCTTTGAGTTTTGCATCTTCCTCGGCCTTGGTCCTCGCTTCGTTTGTGGCTTTCGCCTGCGCGTTGGCTGCGGCAGTCGCCCGTGTTCCCGCCATGGCTTTTTCCTCGGCCGCGGCGCGCAATTTGGCTTCACTATCGGCTTTGGCTTCGGCCGCTGCACGGAGTTGCGTTTCTACTGTGGCTTTCGCCTCGGCAGTGACCCTAGCTTTTTCGGAGGCTTTGAGTTTCGCTTCGAGCTCAGCCTGGTCCTCGGCTCTCGCCTTTGCGCTGGCGGCGGTGACTCGGGTAAGTTCGATGGCTTTGGCCTCGGATGCCGCCTTGAGTAGTGCTGCTTCGGCGGCTTGGTTCACAGAAGCGGCGCGCTGTTGTGTTTCTAGGTCGGCCTTGGCTCGGGCTTTTTCCGCCGCCGCGGTTTGCGTATCTTGTGCGTCTTTAGACCTCAGACCTGCCTCGGCCGTCGCGATAGCTGCTAGGCCCGCCTTCTCTGCGGCTTTTGTTTCCGTGAGGACTTTGAGCCTGGTGTCTTCCTCCACACTTGGAGTGTGAGCGGCGCGGGGACTCGGTTGTGCTTTGGCTCCGTTAGGTGAAATCGGCTCGCACAAGATCCGGACTTCATACACGGGCTTCCACCCCTCCATACCTTCGGTCCAAACCGATTTTACCGGAGGTTCAAGCATGAGGTCAGAGACTTTGCTTCTCATTTCGGACAAGGAGACCGGGCCGATTTGCTGTTGGTCCTGGATGTAGAACCATTGGTCCGCGCCGGAGGCTTCGATTCGGGCTTCTTCCTCCGCTCGCGCCTTGGCTCGGTCGGCCGCCTTGGCCATCGCTTGGGCTTTCAGAATTTGATCCTCCACCTTCGCCTTTGCCCGTGCTGCCACTCGCGCCTCGGCGGCGCCGTTGGCCTCGGCGATGATCATTCGGGCCTCTTCTTCCATTCTTAAAATGGAGCCGGATTTTACATCGGTGACCCTTTTGAGTTTAGATTCTTGCATGGGATCGGTTGAGGTTGGTGTCCCGTCCATCCGAGGAACTTGCGGATGCGTCGCAGAATGCGTTAAAAGTCAGCGAACCGAAACATTATTGATGCCTCAAAATCGGCCAGTTGGCCCCAATCCCGGCCATAGTTCCCCGACTTGGCGACTCAAGAGTCCACGTGATGCGGGATGTCACCCGAAACATGACCGGCGGTCGCTGACGATGGGCCGTTTCCCAACCGAGATTGACACGTCCATTGATTAGCCCGGTCAACGCGGGAATTGAGATTCAAAAACCACGGACCGATGCTTCAGTGAAGGCCGAAGGTGTCGAGGGCGGGGAGGCCCTCACCATTGGGTTGGACGAAGAGTCGGAGTCGGACACAATTGGCTCCGGCGGCAGCGAGAGCCTGAATGGCGTCGGTTGGGTTGCCGTCCCGGCCACGGAAGGTGCTGCCAAGGCGCTCGATGGTAGCGATGGCCGATAGGTCGCTCCCGTCGAACCAGTTGTCGGCCCGTAGATGGAGGGCCGCCGAGGCGAGGATAGCGAGGGGAAGGAGTAGGAGGATGGACTTCATCAAGTTTGGTGGATGGGAGGATGTTTGGAAACGTTACACGAGAGTCGTTCCTTTACACTACCCCTCAAACGGCGTGATGTTGCGGCGCATCGTCTACACCAATCCCGAGGATGGAGTGACCTACACCTACCTCACCACCGACATCACCCTGCCCGCCTATCAGCTGGTTCTGCTCTACAAACACCGTTGGGACATCGAGAAAATCTTCCATCAGGCTCAAAAGCAAGATGAACGAGCGCAAATCCTGGGCCAGCTCCTTGGAAGCCAAGCAAAGCAATGGGATCTTTGAGTGCCTTGCCCACAACCTGCTGTTGCTGCTTGAAGAACGCCTGCACCAGGAAGAGGGAATTCGGGATGAAGTCGAAGCCCAAAAACACCAGGGCCGCACCCGCCCCACTCGTCAGAAAGCCGGAGCCCCCCAAATCCTGAAGTTCGTAAAAATCGTGAGGAACTTCATCAACGCCGTAGTCACACGCGCCACGCAAAGGACCCAGCGATTCATCCGCTGCATGCGGGTGCCGATTTACCAACACGTTCCCCGGAGCGAATCATTACGAACTGTTACAATATATTGTTACAATATATCAGATAAATAATCAAAATTACCTTGCAGATGGTGGGTGTTTACGCTTAGAATTGTCGCGGCTGATGT
>JAYWDF010000916.1:0-3163 GCA_043779985.1 Akkermansiaceae bacterium
GAAGCTGGATGTAAAACAGCCATCCGGGAACACGAAGCTCGCGCTGCAACTTCAAATCAAACAACGCCGTTCCAAGACCTCCACCGAGCTTGTCTATCAAGTTCTCTGGCCAAAGAACCGGGCTGGCGAAGCGGTTCTCCTGAAGAAATCCGGAAATCAAGCCGCCACCGGTGTGGTATTTACCCCGCCAAACACATTTCGTCCGATCGATGCTTCTCAGATGAAGGACCCCTTGTTTGGGAGTGATCTATCTTACTCCGACGTCATCGAATCGTTTTTCGCATGGGACCAGCAGACCCTCGTCGGCACGGAGACCGTTAACCGTGCTAACTGCCAAATTATCGAGTCCAAGCCCGGCAAGGGTCAGCACTCGACAGCAGCAGTCGTTCGCACATGGGTGGACTCACGACGGCTGGTTCCAATCCGGGTCGAGAAATACCAGGCATCAGGAGCGCTGCTGCGCCGCATCGAGACCATCAAGGTAGTCACCGATGACCAGCACCGCTCAGTCCCCGGAAATCTCTCGGTGCACAGTTCACAATCCGACACCACTACCGACCTGGACGGCACACGCCTCAATCATGGCGTGGTCTACGCCGACCGCGAGTTTACAGCGGAGGGACTCAAGGAGGTGACCACGCCCCGCTCGGGAGCGGAATAGAACCCGCGCCCCAAAGTCACGACGCAACGAGAACTCTAGAACTCAGATTCCATTACACAGGAGGACAGGCGGAGAAATTCTTGGAACTCGTGATACCTGTCAGCCCCGGAGCTTGCAATCATGGCCCTCATTCGCGTAGGCTACTCCTGTGTCATAACGACGTAACTCGCACTCCCGGCACAAGTCCCCCGGGGCTTCAACCTTCGGACCGATCGTCAAAATTGAATTGACCTCATCAACGTGTGAAAGAAACCGACGATAACGATCCTTCCACGACGATTGCTGCAATAAAGCCAACTGCGCTCAAAAGGCAAAGCCACGTCCGCAAGCTCCTCGGCATGTTGGGACCGGGTGTTGTGACGGGAGCGGCGGACGACGACCCCTCGGGAATCGCCACTTATTCGATCGCGGGAGCGCAGTTGGGAACAGGCATGCTATGGACGGCATTCGTGACTTGGCCGATGATGGGGTGCGTCCAGTTCATGTGCGCCCGGATCGGGATGGTCACCGGTGAGGGGCTCGCCAGCGCTCTAAGGAAGAAATTTCCCAAACCGCTGCTCATCCTGGCATCGCTCGCGCTACTCAGTGCCAACACGGTTAATATCGGAGCCGACCTCGCAGGGATGGCGGACGCGGCGCAAATGCTCACAACGATCCAATCCCGCTTCTATGTGATTTTCTTTGGCATCGGCATCGCCGTGGCCACGGTTCTATTTCCCTACAAGCAGATTGCCAGCATTCTGAAATGGCTGGCACTTGTGCTGTTTGCCTATGTGATCACCACATTTTTGATAGGTCCTGACTGGCCCGCCATCATCAGGGTGACATTCGTTCCCTCATGGCCTAAGGGGCACGAGGCATGGGCGACTCTCGTCGCCATTCTCGGAACAACGATCAGTCCGTATCTGTTCTTCTGGCAAGCCTCCCAAGAAGTGGAAGAAGAAAAGGCGATGGGACGGAATTTACTCAAGAGCCGAGAACAAGCGACTGAGGGAGAAATCCGCACTCGCAAGCTTGATGTCGGAGTAGGCACATTCTTTTCCAACCTGGTGATGTATTTTATCATCCTGACGACGGCGCTGACCCTTCATCAACATGGAATCACCCGCATCGAGACTTCCCGACAAGCAGCGGAAGCACTCAGACCCCTCGCCGGGAATTTCGCATATATACTCTACACTGTGGGAATCGTCGGCGTAGGCTTCCTCGCCGTCCCAACCCTCGCCGGATCGGCCGCATACGCTCTTGCCGAGACCTTTCATTGGAAACAAGGCCTCGATAAGAAGTTCACCCAGGCCCGGGCCTTTTACTCAGTCATGATTCTATCCACCGTGATGGGAATCGGCATTGACTTTGCCGGGATAAATCCAGTGAAAGCCCTCTTCTGGACGGCCGTGATCAATGGCCTGCTTGCGCCGTTTCTACTTGTTGGAATACTGCTAGTCGCTTCCGATCCAGCAATCATGAGAGGCCAACCCAGCTCGCGGCTGTCAACTATCGTAGTTGCCATTACAACCTTGTGCATGTTCGGTGCAGCCGTGGGACTTTTCATATTCTAGAAACAGATCCAGTCGACGGGAAACCATCAGGCTTCCCGTGAGAGCCTCACATTTCGCAGCCGCAGGGCGTTGCCAATCACGGAAACGGAACTCAGGCTCATCGCAGCCCCGGCGATCATCGGACTGAGCAACAACCCAAAAAATGGATAGAGAACCCCTGCCGCCACTGGGATGCCGAGCACGTTGTAGAGAAAAGCAAAGAACAAGTTCTGACGAATATTGCGCATCGTGGCCCGGCTGAGCCGGATGGCCTGGGCGATCCCACGCAAGTCGCCACGCACCAAAGTGATGCCGGCGCTTTGCATCGCAACATCCGTGCCTGTGCCCATGGCGATGCCAACCTCGGCCTCGCTAAGCGCTGGCGCGTCGTTGATCCCGTCGCCGGCCATCGCCACGTGGCGTCCGTCCCCACGCAGTTTCTGGATGTAAGCAACCTTGCCCGCGGGTTCGATTTCCGCCTCCACGATATCTAGCCCAAGTTCCCTTGCCACCGCGGCGGCAGTCCGGCGATTATCACCCGTAAGCATGACGATTTTAAGTCCAAGCGCATGAAGCTCCGTAATCGCCTCGGGTGTTGTGGACTTGATCGGATCGGCCACGGCAAGGACCCCCGCAGGGACCCTGTCGATCGCGACAAACAGGGCCGTCTTACCTTCCTCCTGAAGCCCGACTGCCGCCGCTTCCATAGATCCAAGATCAGCGATGCCTTCGTTCCGAAGAAAGTCGGGTTTGCCAATCATCACCACCCGTCCGGCAACGGTGCCGACTACCCCGCCCGCGGTTACCGAACGAAATTCACTCACGCTATCGATTGGTAGGTTGCGATCCTTCGCGCCTTGGACAACGGCCCCCGCGAGCGGATGTTCGCTGTTCTGCTCAAGAGAGGCGGCGAGGTGCAGAAGGTCGCTTTCGGAAAAGCCATTGATAGGCAATAGATCCATGA
>JAYWDF010000917.1:0-3160 GCA_043779985.1 Akkermansiaceae bacterium
CAGAAACGCAGTGTTCGGTTGGAGCCATCCCTTGAGACGGTGCCCGATCTGCTTATCGAGGTCTTGTTTTCCTTCAAATGGAATGCAGCGATGAGAAACGCCCTCTGGGAGAACTCGGGGCAGGAATTCATCGAGCATGACTTTTGCGGAGCGTTCTTCGAGGAAGATGACCAACTGTTTCATTGCGGGTCAGCTCCGGTGAAGAATCCTTGCTTCCAGAGATAGCCCATTTGATCCCCGTCTTTCATGAAAGCGGTGATTTGTGGATCATCACTGGCACGGCAAATGGTGGTGTAGCCATTCTTTTTCTGAAGCCAGAAAACTTCCTCGAGCCGGGCGGCATTAAGCAGATCTGGAGAATGACTGGAAACGAATACCTGCCCACCTTGTCTGGCATAAAGGCGGAACTCCTCCGCTAACTCATGAAGCAAAGTTGGGTATAGTTGGTTTTCAGGCTCCTCGATGCAGAGTAGCGGATGCGGCACGGGATCGTAGAGAAGAACGAGGTAGGCGAGCATCTTGATCGTGCCATCGGATACGTAACGGGCGAGGAAAGGGTCCTCGAAAGAACCATCCTGAAATTTCAGAAGGATGCGTCCTTCTTCGGTCTGCTTTGACTGGACATCGCTGATGCCGGGAACCCGTTGTTTGAGCTTTTCGATAATTCTAGCGAAGGTATCGGGATGCCGCTTGTGTAAATATTCAATGACTAGCGATAGATTTTCACCTTCACGGGATAAATGTTCTGCATAGCCTGCCTCTTGTTCTGGACGTGCCCGGCTAATGTGAAAATCCGAAATATGCCAGCGCTCAATCAAATCCCCGAGTGCTACCGCAGCAGGAAATCGTTCGAATTGAGCAAGCCCCTTGATTGCAAGGATGTCGTCAGATTTGAGTTTTTGGTAGTCACGCTGCAACTTCGATTCATTCGTGACATCAGCGATTTCATTAGTCACAGCGTCACCTTCGCCACGGGAGAAGTTGAGGAAACGCCAAGGCTTCCCGCTACTCCCGCGACGATACTGAAGAACTTCGCTGGCAATGTAAGCACGGTTGGAACTAGGGTCTTGGTCGATGGAAAGTGAGTAGGTGACCAGCGGGCTACCGTCTTTTTCTCTGAATTTGAGTTCGATTTTAATAGGGCCTTGTGAGCCTCGACTGCGAACTTCGTTGAATCCGTTGCTGCCGCCCAATTTGTTTAGCGCGGTATTGACGTTAGAGGCCATCGCTTCGCGGAGGAATGCGAAGACGGTAAAAAGCGTGGATTTCCCCGAACCATTGGCTCCAATGATGATGGCGAATCGTGGGATATTCCGCATTTCAACGTTATGAAAAGCACGGAAGTTTTTGAGGGAGATTTGTTCAATGTGCATGGCGAATGAATGACAGATGTTTATGAAAGTGACCAGCCAATGGTGAATCGTGGTAATTCAAGTGATGTGTTTAAAGGCTTCCCTTCGATCTTTTCAATCAAACGGAAACGTTGGTAGTTCCCTTGGTCCAGTGCGTCGAAAAGCGAGCTGAGTTTGTCGTTGCGCAGGGATTCGATGGGCCGGATTTGCTTCTGGCTGGCGAGTTTGTCCTCGAGCAAGATTCGCGGCTCCAGCCTTGGCCGGTGTTCCTTGCCAATCCAGGTGAGTTCGAGTTTTGTTTTTTTGGAAGACATGATGGTTTAGCCGCAAAGGAACGCAGAGAGCGCAAAGAAGATTTATTCCAACCCTGCCCAGGCGATGGTGAGATTGTGTTTGAGGTGATTGTATAGTCCGGGTGACACGCGTTTTTCCCGATGCTGGAGACGTCCCAAAATGATGCCGGGAGCGATACCTTGCTTTTTCGCGAAGGTTTGAATCGCTGTGACGGTGGGCTGCGCTGGGAGTGTGGAGAGAAACTTGTCCCAAGCAGCAGGCGGGATGAGAAACCCGCCCGCCCATTGGTTAGCCTCCTGCTCTTTGGGATTGTCGAGACCGCGATACTCGACAAACACATCCCGCTTGCCATGGAGCAGTAGGTGGGCGGCTTCGTGAAAGAAGGTGAACCAGAGAAGATCGTCCGTTTTGTAACGCAGGCTGAGCTGGATGAGGGCCTTGTCCGGGGTGAGCCAGCGGGTGAATCCGAAGACGTGGGTTTTCGGGAGTTCCGGTACCAGGACGACCGCCACCCCGGCGTCGGCGCAAAGCTGGCAGACTTCCCGCCAGACGCTGGCTGGGATCTGCTGGGTGAGGGCGCGGATTTTCAACAGATTGGCGGTAAAGAGTTCTTTGTCGTAGGGTTGGCAATCGCGTTTTTGCGCCAGCACTTCGCCGGCCCGGAGCCACGCGCTCAAATCTCCCGGCTCGGATTTGGTGCCAGCTGATTCACGCGCGGCACCGCACAAGCTGCCATAGGTGGATTCCCACTGCTTCGGGGTGGCGACGCCGAAGTAGCGAAGAAGCTGGCCGACTCGTTCTGCTTTGTCTTTGAGAGGCGATACCAGCCCGAGGTCGGTCATCTTTTTGTAAGAAAAGCTGTCAACCCAACCCACTTCGTCCTCCAGCCGCTTATCATCCTGCAAGCGGGCGATCCGTTCCCGGTAATTCGATTCCGCGTTGTTCCAAAACGAGGCGGGCACGCCAGTGACTTTCTCCAGTTGAAGCGCTGTCTCCGGCATGATCTGGGCGGTGCCCTTGATGATCTGGTTGATCGTTTTCAACGGCCGACCCATGCGGGTGGCCAGTTCTTTCTGGGTCAGCCCGAGGGTTTCCAGAGTTTCCAGGAGGGTATCGCCCGGGGGGAAGGCGTAATCCGGTTTGAAGGAAAATTTCGTGCTCATGGTCAATGGGGATCTACGATTTCGGTGATGATGACTTGGGTGATGGCCGCCCAGTCCAGTCCGCCATCAGGTTTGCGCGGCGTCTCGGGATGGTCTGGTGCCATCAGCAGACGGAATGGGTGTTTCACATCCACGGAAATTTGTTCGTTTCGATTGGCGACCAATTCGTGCACTCGCGTTTGCGGGAGCTTGGCGAATTCCGCCAGATTTTCTGCATCAGCCACTTGCTGGAGGCGGAGGAGGATGCGTTTGCCATTGTCCGATCCGTATTTGCGCAGGGTTTCTTTTTGACTCCCAAGCAGCTTTGCGAGTTTGTGATTGGCGAAGGAAATCTGCATTTGGGCGAAAGAA
>JAYWDF010000918.1:0-3154 GCA_043779985.1 Akkermansiaceae bacterium
CCGGCGTCGAGAATGTGGCAGATGCCGTATTCATTTGGCAGCGCCGAGGCGATTCCGGCACGGTCCACGCCCGGCAAGGTCCGCAGCTTCAAGGTCGCGGCAGCCACGGCGGCACCGGTATTTCCAGCAGAGACAAAGGCGTCCGCCCGGCCGTCCTTGACCATTTCCATCGCAATGTTAATGGACGAGAGCTTCTTCCGGCGCACCGTTTTCGCACCTGGCTCAGCCATGCCGATCACCTCCGGCGCATGGACGATGCTGACCCGAGGGTCGTTCAAATCCAGCCCCTGCTTCTTGCACTCTTCGTGCAGGACATCCTCAACCCCCACCAAATAAAGGTGTTGCAGCTTCGGATAATAGCGCAGTGCATCGATGGCACCTCCGATATTGACAGCGGGAGCGTGGTCCCCCCCCATGGCGTCTAGAGCGACTTTCATGCAGACTTGGAATTCGGTTACGAAGAGCGAGAAAACGAAAAATTACCGCAGGAGGAGATCCCCGAGCGGTAATTCATTCTAGAAACACGTGTTCAGCCTCAGAGGGCTTCGACGTCGAGCACTTTGCGATCGCGGTAGTAGCCACAGGAGGGGCAAGCGATGTGCGAAGGCACTTTGCTGCCGCATTCTGGGCAGCTTTTGAAGATCGGTGCACGCCAGCGGTTCGCGCCACGGCGCATTTTTTGGCGGCTTTTAGATTGGCGTCTTTTTGGTACGGCCATGGTCGTAGTTCAGTTAAGTGGGGTCCTTGAGGTCCTTGAGGATGTCGAGAGCTGACCATCGGTCGTCACTCTCGGCGCGGGGCGGAGTGGGTAGCCCATCTTCTGCCGACTTGTCCACTGATAAATATCGGGAATCGATTTCACACTTCTGCGGCACGTCTCCTTCCTCGCATCTGGGGTCGATCGGAAGGTTGATCAACACTTCTTCGCGCAGGGCGTCGCCGGCATCGATTTCCCCCTCTCGCTCGATCTCCAGCGAGGCGGCGGTATTTTCCAAGCGAATGGTCTGCACAAAAGGATGCAGCGTCCGCACACAGGTGAATTCGAACGCCGCGGACAGTGTCCCGGTGAGCAGCAATTCGGAGCCGAAGCGCTGCACCCAGACGTCGTATTCCAGCGGGCCCACCGCTTGCACATCGCCTTCCGGCAGGTCGAAGATTTCTTTCGGCAGCTCCCCGGCATACCCTTTTCCTTCCTCTGGCAGGTTCGCCAGATCGATCATCAAGTGTCTTTTCATGGGCCAAAGGTAACGTCCTGCCGCGCGCCGCCAAGTCGCAATTATTTCCCGCTCGTCACCCGTCCCCGCCACGCTACTTTTCCCGCGTCATGCCTATCGATATCCCCTTACTCACCCGCATTTGTGAAGCTCCCGGCGCTCCGGGCTTTGAAAAGGAAATCCGCACCCTCGTCCTCGCCGAGCTCAAGGGCCTCGCCGATGACGTCCGCGTCGACAACATGGGCAACGTAATCGCCCTGAAAAAAGGCAAATCCAGCGCCAAGAAAACCATGGCCGCCGCCCACATGGATGAAATCGGCTTCATCGTCACCCACATCGACGACAAGGGCTTCGTCCGCTTCAATCCCGTCGGCGGATTCGACCCCAAGACCCTCACCTCCCAGCGCGTCATCATCCACGGCCGCAAGGACATCATGGGCGTCATGGGCTCCAAGCCCGTCCACATCATGTCGCCCGACGAGAAAAATAAGGTCGTCAAAATCACCGACTACTTCATCGACACCGGCATGCAAAAAAAGGACGTCGAGAAAATCGTCGCCATCGGGGATTTCGTCACCCGTCACTCCCCGCTCATCGAGCTCGGCGAGTGCGTCAACGTGAAATCCCTCGACAACCGCGCCTCCGTGTTCGTCCTCATCCAGACCCTCCGCGAGCTGAAACAGTCCAAGCGCAAGCCCGCTTACGACTTCTACGCCGTCTTCACCGTCCAGGAAGAAGTCGGCCTCCGTGGCGCCCAGGCCTCCGCCCTCCAGATCCAGCCGGACTTCGGCTTCGGCCTCGACACCACCATCGCTTACGACGTCCCCGGCTCCAGCCCGCAGGAACGCTGCACCTCCCTCGGCGAGGGCGCCGCCATCAAGCTCATGGACTCCTCCGTCATCTGCGACTACCGCATGATCGAATTCATGAAATCCACCGCCAAACGCCACAAAATCAAATGGCAACCGGAAATCCTCGCCGCCGGCGGCACCGACACCGGCAGCCTCCAGCGCATGGTCGGCGGCGGCTCCATCGCCGGTGCCGTCTCCATTCCCACCCGCCATATCCACCAATCCATCGAATCCTGCCACAAGCACGACATCGCCGCCTGCATCCTGCTCCTCGCCGCCTGCGTCTGCGAACTCGACCAACACGACTGGAAATTCTAAGTCCGCATCGTCGGGAATCCCCTCTCCCCAGCCGCCGCTTCCCACCCGGGATTCGGCGGCTTTTTCATGCTCCCGCCCCCCGCTCCATTCCCGAAAACCCACCCTCACCCCCGTCCGGCTCAAACTTTTATATTTCCTCGCCAATGCCTTGCGCCAAAACCCCCTCCCGCGACGGCAGCATTTCGTAAAAATTAAACGTTTTTTTCAAATTTCCCCGACGCCGCCCGATACTAACAGTTATTCGAAAATATCCCCACCCCTAGACTTGCGGACCCTCCCGCTTTCCAATCCTAGCAAGCCCTAGCAACCACTCATTATTTACATGGTAAACACCTTACCGAAACCACCACATGTTGTATTGTGAATAATTTGTGGATACTACATGAGCAAAATCCGGTTGACCCGGCCCGGCAATTGCTGTCAGTCTCCGCGTCGCTGCGGATCGCCCGCAACTTGCAAGATCACCCACTTTTCACGTTCGTCAAATACCATGTCCGCCACCTCTACCGCACCCGCTAACACCACCACCGTCGCCCTCGGAAACAAAACTTTCGTCCTGGACCGCGAAAAGGCCGAACTCGCCTACGCCGGCAAGCGCGTCATCAACGGCAAGGAAACCATGTTCTTTAACATCCTCCCCCTGAAATACCAGTGGGCGTATGACCTCTACAAGACCATGAAGAACAACCACTGGGAACCCGAGGATGTCTCCATGCAAAAAGACGTCGAGCAGTGGCGCTCCGACGAAATTTCCGACGTCGAGCGCTGGAT
>JAYWDF010000919.1:0-3151 GCA_043779985.1 Akkermansiaceae bacterium
GTGGGATCGAGACCTTGGCCGGTTTCGAGGTTCGGGAATTGGTAAAGGGAGCCGGCCTCGGTATCGTCGGCACCGATAGGGGAAAGC
Source organism: Akkermansiaceae bacterium (assembly GCA_043779985.1). Taxonomy (GTDB): domain Bacteria; phylum Verrucomicrobiota; class Verrucomicrobiia; order Verrucomicrobiales; family Akkermansiaceae; genus Luteolibacter. The sequence continues at coordinate 88 of JAYWDF010000919.1, forward strand.
GGGGTGTAGTTGGCGATCTTCAACGAACAGGAGAGCGCCTGCTCGAAGGCGCCGTGGGAGTAGTTGATCCAGCGCTTCGCCTGGGTGATGCGGTTTTCCAAAAGCTGCACCTGAGCTTGAAGGGCCTCCTTGCGCTCCCGGACGGATTCTAGCTCGTCGGTGGCGATTTGCTGTTCTTCGGGCAGGCTGTCGGACTCGATGCTGGCGGCAAGGGCGTCGATCTGGTCGGCGGCGATGCCGAATTCCAGCTTCGAAGTCAGGCGCTTTTCGAGAACTTGGGAAAGGCTGCCGAGTTCGTCCTCAATGGTGGCGGTTTTGCGGACGAGGGCCTTGAGGACGCGGTCTTGCGGACGCTGCTTGTAGAAAAAGTAGTGGCAGTAAACCTTGGGGGCTGGTTGAAGTTTACGGTCGATGCGGCCATTTCGCTGTTCAAGGCGGCCGGGATTCCACGGGACATCGTAGTGGAAGAGGTTGTGGCAGTGGGCTTGGAGGTTAAGACCTTCCCTGGCGGCGTCGGTGGCGAGGAGAATGCGGACCGGATTCGTGGAAGGGTCAGCGTTGAAGGCCGCTTTGATGGCTTCCCGTTGATCGGAACCGGTGGAACCGCGGTAAATTTCGATGCGGGCGTGGGCTTGATCGGTTCCGGCAAAGGCGTGGGTGAGCAGGTTCCGCAGATAGGTAAGGCTTGCTTCCCACTCGGTGAAGATAATGACGCGGCAATTCGTCCATTCTGCGCCCTCTTTGGCGGGGTGGCCATCATAGGCGATGCCCGGGCACTGGTGCGCGGCAATCCACTGGAGGAGTTTTAGAGTCTTGGAGTCGGGAAGGTGGCGGGCGTCGTTGGCGATTTGCACCATTTTCTGGAGGATCGCGGTGGCCTCGGCGTTGAGGGATTCAATCGGATCGGCCTTGGCGAGTTCCTTGGCGAGTAGGGCTTCCTGGGCATCCTCGTCGAGACTGGCTTCCTCGGAGTCAGGATCCACGCCATGGGTGATCAACTGGAGTTTCGCCTTGGGATTGAAGCGCTTTTCCGCACCTTCGGCGTGTTTGGTGATGGTCCGCGCAAAGGCTTCGGGGCTGGAAAGAAGCCGCTGCTGGAGGTGGGAGAAGACGATGAGCGAGCGATTCCGAATGTGGATTTTTTCGCCTTTGACCTGCTCGACGCGCAGGGCTTGGTAGCGGTCCATCATTTCGCAGAGAACAAGCTCGGGGGCGTCGGCTGGGAGGCCATCAATATCGATCTGCTCGACCATGCGCTCGGGAAAGCCGCCGGCGAGGAGGCGGATGTCGCTTTTGAGCCTCCGGACCATGACGTCGTTGAGGTTCGCCTTGGCGACGGGGACGCCTTGAATGAATCGCTGGGGGTCGAGGATATTGAGAAGGGCGGAGAAACTGTTCGAATGGCCGTTGTGCGGGGTGGCGCTGAGGAAAAGCCGGTGCTCGAAGCGTTGGGAAAGATCGCGGATGGCACGGGTGATCCGGGAGTCGATGGCGTACTTCGAGGAGCTTGACGGGGCGGCGTGGTGCGCTTCGTCGAGAATCAGGAGCGAGTGGGGACGAAGCGAACCGAGCCACTGGCGAAGGGGCTCGGCGTAGGTGTCGTCGATGAGGAGGCGGTGGGAGACGAGAAAGTTCGGGAAAGTGGTCCAAGGATTCACCCCGAAGCCCTGTTGCTGGCGGACGCGCTCGATGTATTCACGGTCGAGGATTTCGAAAGTCAGGCCGAAGCGGCTGTCGAGTTCCGATTTCCACTGGTAAAGCATGGAAGGCGGGCACGAGACCACGATGTTCTGGATCCGTTTCCGGAGGAGAAGCTCGGAGGCGATCAGGCCCGCTTCGATGGTTTTTCCGAGACCCACGTCATCGGCGATGAAGAGATTGACGCGGGGAAGCCGAAGAGCCTTGCGGAGAGGTTCGAGCTGGTAGGCGTCGAGCTTGATTCCGGCACGGAAAGGGGACTGGAAGAGGTTTGGATCGGTGGCAGTGACGCAGTGCCAGCGGAGGGTGTTGAAAAAGGAGGAGAAATACTCGCGGGAATCAAAGCCGTTCCTGCCAATCGAGTCCCACGCCTGTTCGGTGATGATTTTGGGGGAGAGTTCGGCCTCCCAGAGGATCGTCGAAAGCTCACCTTGGGCGGAATCCTCAAGGCAGGCCAATTCGACAGTGGTGCCGTAGGGAGCCCACTCCACGGATTCGACGATGTGGGATCGTGACCGCACGTGGACGATATCGCCTCGCGAGGGTGGGGGAGTCTGGTGAAGAAGGGTGGACATGGATTTGGCCTGTAATTGCGTGGGTGGCCGTTTTGTTTGAAGTTTTCTATTTCATGGGATTGATCTGGGCCAGAGCAGAATTGTTGGAAGTTGTTGAATTTTGGTGGGTCTAAGATTCATTTTAGCATCTGGATTGGCACCAGTTCCGAGGGGGGAACTGCCGAAAGTGACAAGCGGTCACGCCGCCGCCGACTACCGTGCGATGTCGGCAGCAACCTGCGCCTTTGCAAGGTGCCGTCATCGATGGGGGAACCAGTCTCTGCGTTGGGGGATTGCCGTTCATCGCAACCCACCTTGGCAGGAGGTGTGGGACAAATGCGGGGGGATGGTGCGAAAAAAATGATGAAAACTGAGATGAACGGCCGGGGGGGATCCACGGAAAGAATCAGCCTTTTCCGTGGATGATCATTCGGTAGCGTTGAAGGTTTTTTCGAACTCCGAAGCGGCATTCATCATTTCCTCAAATGTTGGGGTGTCGCCGAAAAACATGGGGCCAAGCATGGCTTGGTAATCGGCCTGCCAGTCCCGGCGATGGGAGGCGGGTGGGGTGAGGCGGAACGTGCCTGGCTTGTGAGTGGAGTAATCGACCCATGAGAAACGGAAGAAGAGTTCGCGATGCTCGGCGACGCGAAGGAAAAGGGCTTTTTCCGCAAGGGCTTTGTCACCGATGCCAGCCCGGAGGAGGCTCCAGAGATCGTAGTAGTGGCGGGCCATGCGGATTTTCCGGGGTTTATCGGCGGGGCGAAAGGTTTCCTCGTGGAGAAGACAGGCCTTCTCCCAGAATGTGCGCT
>JAYWDF010000920.1:0-9010 GCA_043779985.1 Akkermansiaceae bacterium
TGCGGCGTCCACGCCACCGATCCGCGCCGCCGGATGTGGCATTGGCTCGGCAGGGTGAAGGACATGGGCTTCTCCGGCGTGAACAATTTCCCGACTCACACCATCATCGACGGGCATTTCCGCGGCGTGTTAGAAGAGACCGGGATGAGCGTGAAGAAGGAGTTCGAAATGATCGCCCTCGCCCGTAAAATGGAGATGTTTTCAATCGTCTATGTCGGCTCGCCGGAAGAAGCTGCGGAGATGGCGAAGTCCGGGGCAGACGCGATCATCGCCCACGTCGGCACCACCGTCGGCGGCTCGATCGGCGTGACCAACGCGGTGGTGAGCTGGGAAGATACGATCAAGCGCACCCAAGCGATCATCGATGCGGCCAAGACGGTGCGCGATGACATTTTCTACCTCTGCCACGGCGGCCCGATCAACACGCCTGAAGACGCGGATCGCGTGATCCAAGCTACTGATTGCGTCGGGTTTGTCGGCGCATCAAGCCTCGAACGCATGAGTGTCGAGGAGTCCCTCACGAACCTAACCCGCCAGTTCAAATCTATCTCCGTGAAGCGGAAGAACTAACACTATGGCCACCATCGCGGTTCTCGGCACTCTGGACACGAAAGGTGAGGAGCATGCCTACGTCGCGGGACTGATCCGCGCCCGGGGGCATCGCGCGTTGTTGATCGACGTCGGCAGTGGAGCACCGCCGACAGTCACGCCGGATTTCACCCGCCAGCAAGTCGTCTCGGCAGCCGGGCTGGACACGAACAATTTGTTAGATTGGCAGGATCGCGGCGAATGTGTGGCCGCAATGTGCCAGGCGGCTTCGGTGTTCATCGCCAAGCTGGCAGCCGTGCACGACATCGACGCCATTATCTCACTGGGCGGCGGCGGCGGGACCGCCATTGCCACCGCCGCGATGCGGGCGCTGCCGCTAGGTTTTCCTAAACTGATGGTTTCAACTCTCGCTGCGGGAAACACCGCACACTATCTTGGCACCAAAGACATCGTGATGATGCCCAGCATTGCCGATGTCGCGGGACTCAATCGCTTGTCGCGAATGATCTTCTCGCAGGCCGCCGGAGCGATCTGCGGCATGGTCGAGGCGAAAGTGGCGGCCGACGACTCACGACCGCTGGTGGTTGCCAGCATGTTTGGCAACACCACCACCTGCGTCACCGAGGCGCAGCGCATCATCGAAGAGGCTGGCTATGAGGTGCTCATCTTCTCGGCCAATGGTGCCGGCGGACGGGCGATGGAAGCACTCATCGAAAGTGGCATGGTCACGGGCGTGCTCGACCTCACCACCACCGAGCTGGCCGACGAACTGGTGGGCGGAACGCTCAGCGCCGGCCCCGACCGCATGCGCGCTGCGGCCCTCGCACGCGTGCCGACTGTCGTCGCTCCCGGCTGTCTCGACATGGTGAATTTCGGCGAACCCGGCACGGTCCCTCCGCATTTCGCGAACCGACGGTTCTATCAGCACAATCCGCAAGTCACCCTGATGCGAACATCCCCGGCCGAATGCGCGGAACTCGGCCGCATCCTCGCAGAGAAGGTGAACCTCTATCAGTCACTCTCGACGATCATGATCCCGAGGAATGCCCTCAGTGCGGTCGGTGCACCGGGCCAGCCGTTTCACGATCCCGCCGCGGATCAGGCACTATTTCAATCCATCTCAGCGCACTCAAACGTCCCGATCGACCAACTCGACGAGGAAATCAACAGCCGCGCATTCGCCAGAGCCTGTGCGGAGAAACTGCTCCACCTGATGACCGCTGCACGACCTGCAACCCACCACCCCGGAACCTGAAATTCAAATGATATCCCGCATTTTATTGCTCACATTCATCGGCATGCTCGGTGTGCCGTCCGCATTGGCCGCACCTCACCGGTTGGAAGTATTATTCCTGGGTGACGATGGTCATCATGCCCCCCTCGAACGCTACCGCGTGCTCAAGCAATCACTCGGCTCGCAAGGTTTCAACCTCACCTACCTCGAGGATCTCAGCCGGATCACCCGCGAGACCCTCGACGGGTATGACGCACTGGTAGTCTATGCGAATCATGAGGAAGAGAAGGTTCCGGCAGCCATCCTCCCTTGGGTGAAGGATGGCGGCGCGTTGTTGGCCCTGCATTGCGCCTGCGGAAATTTCCACCCGTCCAAGGAATGGTTCGACCTCGTCGGCGGTCGTTTCAAGAGTCACGAAGGTCGCGAGTTCAGCCCTAAAACCGTTGATTTGGAACACCCGATCACCAAGGGCCTGCCGGAACTGAAATGCTGGGATGAAACCTATCAGCATCAGGATCTCACGCAAGACCGTCACTTGCTCCAGGTCCGTGAGCCAATGAACAAGGACGAAACCGCTCAGGAACCGTGGACATGGACCCGCACCGAGGGCAAAGGCCGCGTCTTCTACACCGCAAGCGGGCACGACCTGCGCTGCTGGAATGACACAGCCTACCAGCTACTCGTGAAGCGCGCGATTCTCTGGACGATCGGTGAGGCAAGAGCCGCGGAATTCTCGCAACTCAAACTCCCGTCATTGGAAACGGAGATCCCTCAGGTCGCTAACCGGACGCATCCTGAAATCCCCATGATGGAGCTGCAGAAACCGCTTTCCCCAGCCGACAGCGCCGCGCACACCCAGGTCCCTGTTGGCACAAAGTTGGTCCTCTTCGCCAGCGAGCCGATGGTGATCAATCCGATCGCCATTGACTGGGACGCGAAGGGCCGCGCGTGGGTGGTTGAAAGTTTCGGCTACCCTAACAACGTTCCCGACGAGCCCGGCAGCGGTCAGGACAAAATCAAGATCCTCGAAGACACTGACGGCGACGGCCACGCGGACAAAATGACTGTCTTTGCGGAAGGGCTGCGACACTGCACGACCAGCGTCTTCGTCAAGGAAGGGGTGGTCGTCACGGACGGCAGGGACATCGTCTATCTGGGGGATGAAAATGGCGACGGCAAGTCCGACACCCGCAAGGTGCTGGCCACCGGCTTGGGAATCAACGACACCCACGCCGCCACCTCGCAGTTTCTCCGCGGGCTTGACAACTGGATCTACGCGACGGTCGGTTACAGCGGAGTTGACATCGATCTCGGCGGAGAGAAGCACAAGTTCGCGCAAGGCGTGTTCCGCTTCCGCCCCGACCTTTCAAAACTCGAACTCCTCCAGAACACCACGAACAATACCTGGGGCCTTGGCTTCACCGAGCAGGGCGACGTCATCGGCTCGACGGCTAACAACAACCCATCCTGGATCATGTCCATCCCCGCCGCCGCTTACGCGGGAACGGGCATCAAACAACCGAAGACGCCGCGCCTCGACACCTCGGCCAAGGCTTCAATGAATGGAAAGATTTCATCGGGCCTCAAACCCACCAAGCTTTTCACCAATACCCTCGATGTCACCCAGGTAGACCAGGTGGGTGCCTACACGGCCGCAGCCGGGCACCAGTTCTACACGGACCGTATCCTCGCCGGCACCTTTGCCGCCAACAACGCTTTCATTTGCGAGCCCACCGGACATATCGTCGCGATCGGGGAGGTTGAGCCCTACGGCGCCCTCAAACAAACCATTCTGCGGGGAAACAACGCCTTCGCCAGTGCCGATGCCTGGGCCGCCCCCGTCGCCGCACGTGTCGGGCCGGACGGTGCCTTGTGGATCGCGGATTGGTATAATCCCATCATCCAGCACAACGTGGTCTTCCGCTACTTCAACCCCGCGCGCAGCTACGACCAACCGCACAGCCCCTATCAGGCTGGCGGAAACAAGGGACCCGGCAAAGGCAATGCCTACGAAACCCCGCTGCGCGACAACGAGCGCGGCCGCATCTGGAGGATCGTCCCGACCCTTACTCTGCCACGCAAGGAGTCGGGCCTCGACCCTTTAAGACCCGACTCGCTCGTCGCCGGGCTGTCCTCCCCTTCCCAACTGATCCGGCTCGAAGCCCAGCGCCTTCTCGTCGAGCGCGGAGGCAAGCTCGCCGTTCCAGCACTGGAAAGACTCGTGAACAGCGGCGCTGCCCCCGAAGGCAGTGACCAGCCATTGGCAGCCGTGCATGCGATCTGGACCCTGCAGGGACTTGGCGAATCCAGCAAAGGGATGGCCGACGCGCTCCAGTCCTCGCAGCCCTTGCTCCGCCGACATGCGATGCTTGCCCTAGGCGCCACCGATCCGGCGGTGATGGCCGCGCTTCCTCGATGGATCGAAAAAACAAAAGAAGCCCGTGAACTCCTGTTCGTTCTAACCACCACTGCACTCGCAGTGCCTGATCCCAAGATCTCATCCGCGCTCTGGAAACGGGTATCCGATGAAGCAGCGATGGATCCTACCGTGCAGGAAGCCGCGCGGCTCGCCATGCGCCACCAAGGTATCACCTTGTTCACCGCTGACTTCTCCCGCTTCAAAGCCGATCCACCGACCACGTGGTTCGACAACGAAATTCTGGCCATCATTGCCCGCCTTGCAGCCGGGCCGGACCGGTCCTCGCTCACCACCCTGGCAACCACCGCACCGGCGGGACTGCGCTCTCACATCGAAAAAATCCTCGCCGCCCCTCCAGTGATTGACCGCACGCCCGTCGAAGTGCCCGACCGTTTCATCGCCGGGCGCGATGCCTATATGAAGTCATGCATCGAGTGCCATCAGGCGGATGGAAACGGCGTACCAAACACCTTCCCACCCCTCGCGGGCTCCGAGTGGGTCACGGGTGACCGGAACATCATGCTTCGCATCGTTCTGGGAGGTCTCCTCGGCCCCATCGAAGTCAAAGGCATGAAATTCAACGGCGTCATGCCCGGACACAGCCAGATGAGCGACACCGAGATCGCCCGGATCTCGACATTCGTCCGCTTTGCATTTGGCGAACTCAAGGAAAAGCCTGTGACTGACGACGAAGTCAAGGCACTCCGTCCCGACGTGGACAAACGGAATTTCCTGCCATGGACCCTTCCGGAATTGCGCGGCTTGAAGCCGTGAGCCCCCCCTAACCAAGCAACGACTTTTATGAACACCACATCGCTGAGACTCATCCTTCTGTCTGCCATCGCCTGCTTCCCTGCCATTGGACTCGCCGCTCCGCAGGATCCGGCTACCACCGACGCCACAGGGGCGAAATTCGCCGGGCGCACCGCCACTAAACTGCTACGCGTCCTCCTCGTGGGATCCGGATCCTCCCATGACTTCCCCCGGTTTTTCCTCGGCACCGACGGACAGACGTTAAAGGCGACCGGCAGCATGGATATCGCAACGACACCGAATCTCGATGAAGCGCTCACCCTGCTGCCCCAGGCCGACGTGCTGGTTTTCAGCGGGAATCATGATCAATGGGGAAAGCCGGAGTTCCAGAAGCTCCTCCGTGAGTTCGCAGATTCCGGCAAAGGTCTGGTGTTCTTGCATGCAGGGACATGGACCCACCCGGGTTGGGACAACTACAATCGTCGCTTCATCGCCGGGGCCACCAAAAGCCACGGAAAAGGCGAGTTCACCGTTAGCGTAAAGAACACCACGCATCCGATCACGCGGGGCGTGCCTGCCACCTTCCAGATCACCGACGAGAGCTATCGCCACGAATTCATGGATCAAGCCAAGGTCGAGATCCTCGCGGAAAACAACCACGAGGGAAAGATCCACGCCAGTATCTGGATCACCGGAGACCCGAAGACAAAAATCGTCAACATCACCCTCGGCCATGACGCCGCGGCCCACGAAAACGCCGCTTATAAGACAATCCTGATCAACTCCGTAAACTGGGTGGCCGGTCGTTAGTGGGGATCAGTCGATGATCTTCCGCATCGGAATCATGTTGGAGTATTCGAAGCCCTGCTTCTTGAAGAACTCCTGTGACTCCGCGCTGATCCTGTCGGTAAGCAACGTAATGCGCTTGAAATGTTTCTTTCTTGCGAATTCCTCCACGTAATCGGCTAACATGGTTCCGTAACCCTGGCCGCGGTGGTCCGGATGAATCACCACATCTTCCATCAGAATCACGAAGCCCCCACAAGCCGTGGAAATCGTGAACAACAGGTTCACCATGCCAAAAATCTGGTCCTGGTTGCGCACCACGAAGATCCGTCCGCGGTTTGGCTGCTCCAGGATCAATTGTAATCCGCGCTCCTGCACCACACGGTCCGGCGTAAAATCGCCCGATGCGGCGAGAAGATTCATCACCAACTCCGTGAGAGCCGGCAGATCTTCGATCGTCGCAGGTTCCACGCGGGGGCGGTCATCCGTGGCTTCGGGGCTAGCGGTGCGTGGTGCTGTTTTCACGGAACCAGTTTGACATGAATTTGAATTCCGAAAACGAAATTTTCCCTGAAGCTTAATTTTCACGATCCGGCCCTAGGGAATCCAATAAATCCGGTCGATTCGTCCGAGTCCGGGCAAGCGCCTGTGCCTCCTTCCAGGCCAGAATTTTCCCATGATTCCCGGAAATGAGCACTTCCGGCACCGCCATCCCCTGGAACTCGATCGGCCGCGTATACGCCGGTGCCTCAAGCAGATTCGGATTGGAAAACGACTCATCCCCCGACGATCGCGCATCACCCAGCGCCCCTGGCAGCAGTCGGATCACGGCATCACAGAGCACCGCTGCGGCCAGCGCGCCGTTGGTAAGAACATAGTCGCCGATAGAGATTTCATCATCTACTAGAGCCTCGATCACCCGGTAGTCCACGCCCTCGTAGTGACCGCAAAGGATCAACAAGTGCTCGGCCTTCGCCAGTTCACCAGCCACCGCCTGCTTGAACGGCCGCCCCTGCGGGGTCATCAAAATCACCCGCGTCGAGGGCCCGCGCAGTGCCTCCACGGCCGCAAAAAGCGGCTCAGGCTTGAGCAGCATCCCCTGCCCGCCCCCGCACAGCGAGTCGTCCACTCGCCGGTGTTTGTCCTCGGACCAGTCCCGCAATTGATGACCCACCACCTCCACTAAGCCTGCTGCCCGCGCCCGTTGAATGATCGAGTCACTCAACGGGGCCAGCGCCACTTCAGGAAACAAGGTCACAATATCGATCCGCATGGGGCGACCTTATCGCGATCTCGACCGGCTTTCAAGGCCTTCCAAGTTTCGGAGTAACAGCATCCTCCGAGCCTAATGCGGCCCGCCTGATTTGCCCAAGTCCATCCTACCGGTGCAGACCGGCCTCCATAAAACAGGAACCCAAACAATTCCGCCTCGCTGCCGTCGCCACGACACAGACTACATCCTTCGCCCTTAGAATGCACTGCCCATGTATCACCCGACCTATCAGGTTTCGGCCAGCCCAGTAATAGCTCACACATCCCGGCGGCGGCGCAGCAATAACAAGACACCCATTCCACCAATGAGAGCAGCGCCGGGCTCAGGCACGGCCATCAACACGACATCATTGCCACCCGAAAAGGTCGGAATCGCGGCTTCGTAATTGCCGAAGTAACTGATCTGAAACTGCTGGCCACCCAAAGTGTATGTGCCACCGTTGGTCGGAGCATTGCTGAAGATGAGACCTTTGGGACATGGATTCTTGCCGCAATCGCGTGCTTTCTTACGACGCTCCGCCCGCCGGGCCGCCGAGACTTCCGGGGCCGCGCGCATGGCGACGAGGCGGCACTTCTTACCTTGCTCGCCGACGATGGCATTGATGTCGATGATGTCTCCTTGGAAGCTTTTGAGGTATTTCTCCAGGCTGCGCCCATCCGCTAACATGACTCCGTTGGTCAACGGCAGGCGGGTGAGCCACCAGGCTTCCAGCAGCTCAATGGCAGTGAACTCGCTGAGGCTGAAGCAGCCCATGTCTCGCAGAACAAGATCGCCACGCCGGACCTCGACGACGAACTCCTTGCCGATGGTTCTATCCTGCTCGGTGGCGGCTTGCAGGCTATGGGACACGATGGAACCGGTTAGCAAGTCGAAGGCCAGGTCGATCTTCACCCCGGCGGTCTTTCCATGGTGGTTGCCGTGCGCGGGGAAAGCGTCCGCATTGGACTTTGGCATGACCTGGCCGGACGCGTCTTCAATGAGGATGCGTTGGATTCCGCTACTCCCGATGGCAGTGGCAGCGGTGCGGTAGCGTTGTTGCATGAGATCGCAAAGAACCGCCATGAGGAAAGCCGTGGAGCGGATGTCGAAATGCTAGTGAAGGGACTGGCGTGCCATGCCCGCGTGGTCCCTGTCCTTGAGGTCGCCTTCGATTTGGTTCAACGAAGCCAGCCCAGTGACCACGGAACTGAGCAGGGATTGGAGGAAGCCGGCAGCGGAGAATTTGGAGGAATGACGGATGATCAACCGGGTTTGGGTTGCGATCAGATCAAGGTCGGGCAGGCTCGGCCACGAGCGGTCGGCGGGTAAGGCTTTTGACATACCGAGCTTCCCGGCCCGCTCAGCTTGTCAAGCTTTTGTTGTGATTATTTTTTGTCCAAATCGCTGAATACCAGTCATTTACACACTAACCTGACGCGAATTCCCAGGCTCCTTACTGCAGCCCGAATGAATCGATCGCCGCAGCAGTGATCGGATCAAGCAGTAGCACGGGAAACAACCCGAGTAGGATCAGCGCCGCGGCGGGCAGAGCAATCGCCAACGCATGCGCCACTGACAGCGGGGGCGCCACCCGGGCAAGGCCGTGGGAGCAGTTCTTGACGAAGACTTGTTTCAAGATCGATAGATAATAATACAGGGAAATCGCGCTCATCGCCGCCGCCAAGCCGACGAGCCAGGTTAGTCCGGGTACGCCCAACTGAGCCGAGCCCGCCATGGCTGCGCTGAAAAAGGCGAACTTTCCGACGAATCCGGCTAACGGAGGAATCCCCGCCAGCGACGTTAAAAATACCAACAGCGCCACTGCCTGAAATGGAGACCGATGCACCAGTCCCGCAAATGCCGCTGGAGCGTCATCCCCTTGATCCCGCTCCACCGCGGCGGACACGGCAAGCGCCCCGAGAGTAGCAAGCCCGTAGACCACGACGTAGAACAATGCGGCGGCGGCGGCGGAGGAACCGTTCGCGCTCACGGCCACCAGAAGGTAACCGGTATTAGC
>JAYWDF010000921.1:0-3147 GCA_043779985.1 Akkermansiaceae bacterium
CGCGCACGGCAACCACCACGGAGAAACCGCCGGAGTAAAGATCGACCTCGCCTACGACCTGCTAACAGACAGCATCGTTTCCCACACCCTGCACGCCGCCACCACCCAAGACAAAACCATCGGCAAAGAGTTCATCGTGGAAGTCCGGCGCGGCGATCTGGTGCTGCGGGATATGGGCTACTTCAGCCTGAGCGAGTTCACCGCCATCGAGCTGCGCGAGGCCTGGTGGCTCACCCGCCTGCCGCTGACCACGGGTGCCATGTTGGAAAACGGAGATGATCTGGAGAAATACCTGAGAAGCTTCCGGGGCGACCTCATCGACCTCCCGGCCATCGTCGGCGCACATGGCAAAAAATGTCGCCTCGTCGCCATCCGTGCGGCTCCGGAAGTCGCCACGGCCCGCCGCGCCGGGCGACGCAAAAAAGCCCGTGAAAGCGGCAAAAAACCCTACCCGAAAGGACTCATCCGCGACGGCTGGCACCTCATGCTAACCAACTTGGACAAGGAACAGGCGAGCGTGAGCCAGCTTGCCGCGATCTACCGCGCCCGCTGGGCGGTGGAAATCCAGTTCCGCGCATGGAAGCAGGCTCTCAACCTGGGCAAAGCCCTCAACCGCAAGAGCGGCGAGCATCACATGCAGGCGTTGGTGTTAGCCGGGATGATCGCCCACCAGCTCGGGATGAAGATCGCGCAGCGGATTGGAAATATAGTCGGTCGGGCGTGGCTGAGTTATGAAAAGCTCTACGACCTGCTAGCGGTGCGCCTGATCAAAGCCTCCGGCCTCGCCGATGTTGCCGCCTGCGATCCCGCCAAAGACACCGGCATCGACCTCGTCGCCAAGACCCACGGCACCGAGGAATTTCACGCCATCCAGTGCAAGTGCTTTGCCGAGGACTACCGCGTGCGAAAGGCCGACATCGTCACCACCACCAACGACTGGAGCGAGAACGCGGAAAACTCCCTGCACAGCCAGACTCCGCCCGTTTACAAAATCGACCTCCATGATCTCGAAACTAGCCAGATTGACTGGGCGAAATACCAACCCAGCGCCGCTCCAGCCCTCAAACCCAAGAAAGAACTCCGCCCCCACCAGACCAGCGCCAAAGCTAAAGTCACCCACGGCCTAGCATCCGCCGACCGTGGCAAGCTCATCATGGCCTGCGGCACCGGCAAGACCTTCACCAGCCTTAAAATCGCCGAGGAAGTCGCCGGGAAAAACAAGCGCGTCCTGTTCCTCGTCCCCAGCCTGAACCTGCTTTCCCAGACCCTCACCGAGTGGACGCAGGAAAGCGCCATTCCACTCCACTCCTTCGCCGTCTGCTCCGATGTCGAGGTCGGGAAAAAGCGCAGCAAGGACGAGGACATCGTCGAGACCTTTGCCCACGAACTTGTGGAATGTTGGAGTTTCTTATTAAAATGAAACAACCATGCAAGGATAAGACATGGCAGGGTTGGGAACAGATATATGGCTACGCTCGGCGGCTTTATCTCACTAAAATCGCCGTCTTCAAAATAAAACTTTTCATGAGCGTGAAGAGCCAGACCCTCGACACCTACCGCGAGCTTGTGAAGCTCGGCAAGTTCGCCTAAGCCTCTCCGCACAGCGCCTTCCGCCGTATGACACGCACCTCATTTTACAAAGCCTCACGCCGCCTTCATTCCGATGCAGATCGCTTGGCAAGTGATGCGGCACAGAAGCGCAATGTCAACGCAGGCCATTTTTTCGGCCTCGCAGCAGAATGCGGGCTCAAGTATCTGCTGCTTTTGTGTGGAGGTTTGCAGCGAGATTCCTATGACCGGAGACCTGGCGGGCCGTTCTAAACCCCACGCGAATCAACTCGTTGATGCCTCGGGCTTGGCAACGAACTATCGCGCATTGGTCAGCGGCCACACTCACTCAAAATACTTCGCTGATGCTCCCAGCCTCGCCGGTCTCCGATCGTGGAAAGCGGAATATCGCTACTACGATGAGGATCATTCCGACTACCCGAAGATTTCTGAACAAGACTGGAAGGCAGCGTCCCATGAAATCCAATCCGCCCTTGATGCCGCCATGCTCGACGGCCACCCCATTTACTGATCCATGAAAATCGTCCGCTTCAACCAAGCACTTGAAATCGCCCGCGGCTTGCTCGCCGAAAGCGAATTGATCCGTCACCAGGGAGTCGAAAACTTCCTTTTGATTCGGGATCTGTATGGCCGCCTGCGCCTCCTGTGTCCGGCCTTGGAGGATGCTGAACGCCTTGAATTATCCACGCTGTGGCTGGAGGCACTTGGCACCAGCGCGGACTCAACACGGCCACTGCTCTTCGACACGGATTTCTTCAATGCTGCTGAAATCCGCACCAATCCACATCTCCAGTTTCTTTCGCTGGATGCGGAGGGGCAGCGAGAGATTCCCTTTGCAGACCGAGGCGTCATTGGTGCTGACTGGTTGCAAGCGGCTTTTCCAGAAAAAGCCAGAGGCCGGGACACCCCGCATCCCAAGCGGATTGTGTTTTTCGGGCTCAAAGGTGGCGTTGGCCGGACAACGGCACTCTGTCTCACCGCACGGCACTTCGCGAAACAGGGTTTGAAAGTGTTGGTTCTGGACGTGGACCTCGAGTCACCCGGCTTGAGCAGTCTTCTCTTGCCTCCAACCGACTTGCCTCCGCTTGGAATCATCGATTGGTTCGTCGAGGATGCATTGGAACAGGCCTCGAAAGACTTGTTGGCGGACATCGTTTCGACAAGTCCCCTTGCTTCGAATTGGCCGGGAATCATCCGAGTCGCACCGGCCTTCGGCCGGGAGGAATCCGGCTATATCCCCAAGCTATCACGCGTCTATGCCGACCTTTCACGGTCGGGAAACCAGCAGGTTGAAAGCTTTCCCGAGCGATTTTTTCGGATGCTTGGGGATCTGGAAGCAGCGGAAAGGCCCGATGTGGTGCTCTTGGACAGCCGGGCGGGAATGCATGACATCGCCGCCACCCTTCTGGTTCGTGTCCCGGATGCCTTGCGGCTTATATTCGCCAGCCATTCCCCCCAGACATGGGCAGAATACCGCCGGATGTTCGAGCATTGGCGGTCATTTCCGCGCCATCTCGCGAGTTTCCGTGACGGACTTCAATTGGTGGATGCCATGATGCCGGAGACCGGGCGGCATGA
>JAYWDF010000922.1:0-8987 GCA_043779985.1 Akkermansiaceae bacterium
AAACGATTTTGACGAGAACGCTGTATTTCGAATGACCGGTCGGCCATTCCCAGATCTCGACAAAATAGTGGGTCGCAAAGAAATTGACGCTCCAACAAACCAGAAAGGTGAACACGATGTACAACAGCGGGAGGATGATCATCCCAACCGTCACGAATCCCATCCCAACGCTGTAAGCGACCGGCGGCCTATCCTTGGTTTTCGTTTTCGCACGATCAACACCCTTCATTGGCATCCAGCCAATGCGGTCTGATGGAAAATGTCAAAACACAGATGATGAGCCAGTCCCACAATCAAAATCTTCCCTCGCGCCATCCGGTTCGGCATTTGCGCTTTCCATTTTTGCCAAAAGGGGTTCGGTTGGTTAAAATGGTGGAGCAAAACAGGTCGGGTAACACATGGACGCGCGGGCAGCGCTGGGTGAGCGATGGCGAGCCCGAGCTGGGCTTGGGAATCATCCGCAAGAGCGGCGACGGGCGGGTGGAAATCGCGTTTCCGGCAGCGGGGGAAACGCGGATCTACGCCATCGATACCGCGCCGCTAAGGCGGGTGAGGTTCCTGCCGGGTGACCGGATCAAGGTGCAATCCGGGGCGGAAATGACGGTGGAGCGCGTGCGCGAGGAGCGCGGCCTGCGGGTCTACGACACTGATGGCGGCGCAGTCACCGAAGCGGATTTATCCGATTCGATCAGTTTCAGCAAACCCGAGGAACGCCTGTTCGGCGGCAAGCTCGACGAGCCCGGCGACTTCGATCTGCGCGGCGAGGCCCTGCGCCGCCGTGCCGAGATGCGCCGCTCACCGGTGCGCGGGCTGGCGGGTGCGCGGATGGATTTGATCCCGCACCAGCTTTTCATCGCCGACGAGGTGGCGAACCGGGCGAAACCGCGGGTATTGTTAGCCGATCAGGTGGGTTTGGGAAAAACCATCGAGGCGTGTTTGATTCTACACCGGCTGATTCTAACCGGCCGCGCCGAGCGCGTGCTCATCCTGGTGCCGGAGCCGCTGGTCCACCAATGGTTCGTCGAGCTGCTGCGGCGCTTCCAGCTCTCCTTCAGCCTTTATGATGAAGAGCGCTGCGAGGCGATCGAGTATGGCGATCCGGGATGCAATCCGTTTCTCGACAGTCAGTGGGTGCTTGCTGCCGTGGATTTTCTTGCCGGCAATGAACTGCGCTCGGCGCAGCTGCTTGAAGCCGGTTGGGATGTGCTGGTGGTGGATGAGGCGCATCACCTGGAATGGTCGCAGGACGCACCTGGACCGGCGTATGAAATGGTCCGCGGACTTGCAGCGACCACGGAAAGCCTGCTCCTGCTCACCGCCACGCCGCAGCAGCTCGGACCGGAAGGGCACTTCGCCCGGCTGCAATTGCTGGACCCGGACCGCTATGCGGATCTCGAGCAATACCGCGAAGAAACGCTGCATTATGAGGAGGTGGCGGATGTCGTGGAGTCGCTGGCCGCAGGCGCGATGGTGGATGATCGACTGCAAAAATTTGTCGCCGGACGGCATCGGCTAGAGCAGCGGGTCACTGATTTACTTGCGGGCATCCCCGACGCGCGCGAGCGGTTGATTGCGGATCTGCTGGATGGATTCGGCGTCGGCCGGGTGATGTTCCGCAACACGCGGGCCAAGCTCGGCGGCTTTCCCCGGCGCGAGCCGCGGATCGTCGGGGTGAGCGAAAAGATTAAGTGGTTGAGTGAATTGCTAGAGAAACTGGGGGTGGAAAAGATCCTGGTGATCACCAAAACCCGCGAGCTGGCGGAGGAGGTGCTGGACGAACTCCACGGGGCGACCGGCGTCAAGGGCGTGCTGTTTCACGAGGATCTCACCTTGCTCCAGCGTGACCGGAACGCGGCGTTTTTCGCAGAGCCGGAGGGCGCGCGGATCCTTGTCTGCTCGGAGATCGGCAGCGAGGGACGCAATTTCCAATTCGCCCGGCACCTCGTGCTTTATGATCTGCCCGACGACGTGGATTTGCTAGAGCAGCGGATCGGACGACTCGACCGGATCGGCCAGAAGGGGACGATCGAGGTGCATGTCCCTTACGTGCCCGGCACCGACGAGGAAATCCGGATGCGGTGGCTGGAGGAAGGGCTGGACGCCTTCCGCGCGAGCCCGCCCGGTGCGGCGGAAATCCAGCGCGAGCTGCGCTTTGATCTGGAAGAAGCCATCGGCGAGCGCGAGGGAATCGACGAACTGATCGAAAAGACCCTCGCCTGCCGGAAGCGGATATCCGAGCGCCTGGCACGCGGGCAGGATCGCTTGCTAGAGCGGAGTTCGCACCGGTCCGCGCGATCGGCGTGGCTGGTGGAGAAGATCCGCGGGTGGGATGAAGACCGCGGGTTTGAGGAGTTTTTGCTACGCTTGTTCGAGTTCTCCGGCGTCACCATCGAGGAGCTCGGAAACCGCCGCTATTTCCTGCTGCCGGGGAATTTGAAATCCGATGCATTCCCAGCGCTGCCGCAGGACGGAATGACGGTGACTCTCGACCGCCAGCGGGCGCTGGAACGTGAGCAGGAGGCTTTTCTAACTTGGGATCACCCGATGGTGCGCGGCGCTCTGGATTTCATGCTCGGCTCGGAATCCGGCAACGCGACCTTCGGGGTATGGGATTCCAGCGGCGAAAAAATCATTCTGTTGGAAGCATGGATCGTCGTCGAGTGCGTGGCACCGGCGCATCTGCACGTCGAGCGGTTCCTACCCCAAACCCCGCTGCGGATCCTCGTCGATCACAAGGGCGTGGATCACAGCGGAAACACGGCATTCGCACGGCCCCCCCTGCGGAAAGGGGATGCCGCCGGATTGATGCGAAACGAGAAGGTGAAGCGGACTTTTCTGCCCGCCATGCTCGATCAGGCCCGTGATCTCGGCGGTGTGAAGAGTCACGCCGTCATCGCAGCAGCCATGACCCTGATGCGCGGCGAGATGGCTGCGGAAATCGCCCGGCTCCGCGAGCTCGCCGATGTGAACGATCACATCAAACCGGAGGAAATCACCGCGCTCGTCGATCGCGAACGTCAACTGGCTGAGGTGATCGAAGGCGCCCGGACCCGGCTCGACGCCGTGCGGCTGATCTGGAAAGCCCCGCCGAACTAACTGAAATCATCCGGCCTGTACGGGCTGGCGGTCACCAGCCACCGCCAAGCGCTTTGTAGAGATTCACGGAGTTTACCGCGCGGGAGAGGCGCAGTTGAATCAGAGTTTGGCGGGCGCTGTAGAGATCGAGCGTGGCGGTGAGCACTTCCAGATAGCTATCAACTCCTTTCGAGTAGCGGGCGTTTGCGAGGTCGGTGCGCCTTTGTTGGGCGGCCACCAAGCCCTCGATGGCACTGATCCGCTCGGCGAGGCCGCTGCGGGCGGCGAGGCTGTCGGCGACTTCACGGAAGCCGGTTTGAATGGCCTTTTCGTAGCGGGCGATCCCGATGTCCTTGCCCACTTCCGCAGCCTTGAGATTTGCCTGGCCACGGCCGCCTTGGAAAATCGGGATATTGATTTGGGGGGAAAACATCCAGCTCTCGGTCCCATTGGTGAACAGCTGCGAGAGGCTGCGACTGGCGGTGCCGCCGGTGGTGGTAAGGGTGACGCTTGGGAAAAGCGCGGCGCGGGCGGCTCCGATGTTGGCATTGGCCGCACGCAGTTGATGCTCTGCTTCGCGAATGTCCGGGCGACGGTAGAGCAGCTCGGACGAAACGCCGGCCTTCACGTCGGCGACGAGAACCTGGTCGAGTGAACGGCCGTTAGGCAGGCTTGCCGGCAATGCGCCACCGGCGAGAAAGACCAGCGAGTTGTTGATTTGAGTGATCCGCTGGTGGAAAGTCGCGAGATCCGCTTTGGCGGTCTGGCGCTGGACTTCCATGGCGCTGAGATCGACCTCGGACACCGTGCCCGAATCAAAACGTTGCTTCATGATGCCGTAGGCCACGTTGAAGCCGTCGAAGGTTTCCTGTGAGAGGGCGGCTTGTTCCTGCAGGGCCCGCTCCGTGAGGTATTGATTCGCCACCTCTGCCACCAGCGAAATCTGCGCGCTGACGCGTGCCGAGTCACTGGCGAAGTAGGTTTGCAATGCCGCGTCATTCAGGCTGCGGACCCGACCGAACAGATCGAGCTCGTAGGACACAAGACCGACCGAGACATCATAGGAGCTGGAATCCACAGACGAGCCGCTCGACCCGGGCGCACCGAGCCCGCGCTTCCGGCTGCTGGATGCGGATCCGTTGACGGAAGGAAAAAGATCGCTGCGGGAAATCCCGTACTGCGCGCGGGCTTGTTCGACATTCAAGGTGGCGACACGCAGGTCGCGGTTGTTGGCCAGCGATGTTTCTACCAGCTTTCTGAGCCGGGGATCGGTGAAGAACTTCTGCCATGCGATGTCTGCGGAAACCACGCCGCCGGTTTTTCCGGGAAATCCAGCTGTCACTTGGGAGGAGACCGGATCGAGCGACGGCGTGAGCGAGCAAGCGCCTGATAGCAAGGCGAGTGCAAGGATGGATGCAGATGAATTACGCATGGGGAATTTCTCCTTTTTTGGATTTCCCGCCGGTAAAGCGGGCGACGATTTGACTCACGACGACAAAGAAGACGGGCACGAGGAAGATGGCGAGGAAGGTCCCGGTGATCATTCCGCCGGCGACTCCGGTGCCGATGGCGTTCTGGCTGGCGGAACCCGCACCGGTGCTGATGACGAGGGGGACCACGCCTAACACGAAGGCCATCGATGTCATGAGAATGGGCCGGAGCCGGAGCCTTACCGCCTGCAGGATGGATTCGATGAGGCCTTTTCCTTCCTTCTGGAGATCCAGCGCGAACTCGATGATGAGAATAGCGTTTTTGGTGGAGAGACCCACCGTCGTTAGAAGCCCGACTTTGAAATACACATCATTGGGCAGCTCACGAAAGGTCGCAGCAGCAAGCGCGCCAAGAATCCCGAGCGGCACCACCAGGATGACGGCGACAGGCACCGACCAGCTTTCATAAAGTGCGGCGAGGCAGAGGAAAACGATCAACAGCGACACACCATAAAGCATCGGTGCCTGGTTGCCAGAAATCCGCTCTTCCAACGACTGGCCACTCCATGAGTAACCGATGCCCGCGGGCAAGCCGGCAGCCATGGTTTCCATTTCCACCATCGCCTCGCCGGAGCTCAGGCCCGGTGCCGCCGAGCCGACGATGTTGATCGAGGGAATCCCGTTGTAACGCTGAAGCTGGGGTGAGCCGAAGGTCCAGTGAGTGGAGGTGAATGAGGACAGGGGCACCATCCCGCCGCTCTTGTTACGGACGTAGACTTTTCCGAGATCCTCCGGCGTCATCCGGAAGGGGGCGTCGAGCTGGATGATCACGCGCTGCACCCGGGGGCCGTTGACGAAATTATTCACGTAGGCGGAGCCGAAGGCGGTTTGCATGGTCGCGTTGATTTCCGCTAGAGACACGCCGAGCGCGCTGGCCTTGTCCTGGTCGAGCTCGATTTTCATCTGCGCGGCATCACTGAGGCCTTGGGGGCGGACTTGCATGAGTTTCGGGTTCTGGGCAGCGAGGCCGAGAAGTTGGTTGCGGGCGTCATTGAGTTTTTCATGACCCACGCCGCCGACGTCCTGCAACCAGAAGTCAAATCCGGAGGAGGTGCCGAGCTCGGGAATGGCCGGTGGATTCAGGGGAAAGACGATCGCATCCTTGATGCCGCTGAGCCCCATCAGGCCGCGCTGGATCACAGCCTGCACGCGGTGGTCCTTGCCGCTGCGTTCTTCCCAGGGCTTCAAACGCAGGAAAGCGAGCGCGGAGTTCTGGGCACGCCCGGCAAAGCTGAAGCCCGCAACTGTGAAGTAATGCTCGATTTCCGGTTGTTTTGAAAAGTAGTCCTCCACCTTCAAGAGAGCTTCCCCGGTGCGGGCGTCGGTGGCGCCGACCGGCAGGGAAATGAGCGTGATGAAATAGCCCTGATCTTCCTCAGGCAGGAAGGAGGATGGCATTTTTTTGTAAAGCATCACCACGGCGGCAATGATACACGCCAGAATGATGATGCCCGCGAATGTGCGTTTCACCAGCATGCCGACCCAGCTTTGATAGCGGTGGGTGAAGGCGTCGAACGAGCGGTTGAACCAACCGAAGAACCCGCCCTTGGCGTGATGGTGGCCGGCGTCCACTTGTTTCAAAAGCGTGGCGCAGAGCGCTGGAGTGAGTGAGAGCGCGAGGAACACCGAGAACAACATGCACGACACCATGGACATGGTGAACTGCCGGTAAATCGTACCGACCGAGCCGCCGAAGAACGCCATCGGGATGAAGACGGCGGTGAGCACCAGAGTGATGCCGATCAAGGCGCTGGTGATCTGGCCCATCGCCTTTCGCGTTGCTTCCTTCGCGGGGAGGCCTTCCTCGCTCATGATCCGCTCGACGTTTTCCACGACCACAATCGCATCGTCGACCAGAATGCCGATCGCCAGGACCATTCCGAACATCGTGAGCACGTTGATGGAAAAGCCGAAGGCGGCCATCATGCCACACGTGCCTAACAATGCTACCGGAACCACCAAGGTGGGAATCAAGGTTGCCCGGAAGTTCTGGAGGAAGAGATACATCACGAGGAAGACCAGAATGATCGCTTCGAGAAGAGTCTTCAGCACCTCCTCCACGGAGATTTTTACAAACGTCGAGGTATCGAGCGGATAGATCACCTTCACCCCGGGTGGGAAAAACTCCTTCAGTCGGTCCACCTCTGCGCGGACCGCGGCGGCGGTGTCGAGCGCGTTGGCAGTCGGCGAGAGCTTCACCGCAGCGGCGGTGGCGGGCTTACCGTCGATGCGCGCCTTGATCGAGTAATCCTGGCCGCCCATCTCGACACGGGCCACATCGCGCAGATACACCCGCGAGCCGTCCGGATTGACGCGCAGGACGATGCTCTTGAATTCATCCACTTCGCGGAGCGTGGCGCGCCCTTGGAGAATCACGTTGAGCTGCTGCCCTTCCACGGCGGGAAGCTGGCCGAGTTGGCCGACGGGCACCTGGGTGTTCTGTGCCTGAATGGCGGCGGTGATGTCTGCGGGGGTGAGTTTGAAACTGACCAGCTTGTCCGGATCCAGCCAGATGCGCATGGCATACTGTGTGCCGAATTGAATGACCTCGCCGACTCCGGCGATGCGGCGGATCGGGTCGAGCACGTTGGAGGCGAGATAATTTCCGAGGCCGATGGCATCCATGCTGCCGTCCTCGGAGGAGAGCGTGATGAACATCATGAAATTCCGAGTCGCCTTGGCCACCACCACGCCCTGCTGCTGGACGGTTAGAGGCAGGCTGGGAGTCGCAAGCTGCACTTTATTCTGCACCTGCACTTGGGCGACGTCCGGATTGGTGCCGGGCTTGAAGTAGAGCGTGATGGCCGCCGTGCCGTTCGCATCGCTCGCGGACGACATGTAGAGCAGGTTGTCGATGCCGTTGAGCTGTTGCTCGATGACGGAGGTCACCGTGTCACTGAGCGTTTCGGCCGATGCGCCCGCGTAGTTAGCGGTGATCGAGATCGAAGGCGGTGCGACGCTCGGGTATTGGGCGACGGGCAATCCGGTGATGGCGATGCCACCGAGGAGACAGATGAGAATGGCGATCACCCAGGCGAACACCGGGCGGTCAATGAAGAAGCGGGCCATGGAGTCGGAAAATTAGTGTTGGTTAGTATCCTTTGCGGAAACAAATAACTCGGGGACGACGGGAGCGCCGGGTTTGGCTTTCAAGTGGCCCTCCATCATGATCCGCTCTCCGGCCTTGAGTCCGGAAGTGACGACCCATTTGTCTCCGACCACCGCACCTGTCTGCACCAGGCGGACTTGGGCGTGATCGGTATCGTCGATGATCATGATGCTGCCCACTCCGCCGATCCCGCGGGTGAGGGCGCGTTGGGGGATGGTGACGGCATTTTCCTGAACCGCTTGGATGACGCGCGCCCGGGCGAACATGCCAGGCAGCAGGTCGTGGGTGGGATTGGGAAATTCCGCGCGCAGTGAGACCATGCCGGTCGTTTCATCGACGGATGCCTCGGCAAACAAGATCCGGCCCGGGTGGGCATAGTCGCTGCCGTTTTCCAGCAGGAGGGTGACCTTGCTTTGATCCGAGCCTGCTTTTTTCAGCGAGAGAAGATCGGCGCTGGATTGGGTGAAGTCGAAATAGATCGGATCGAGCTGTTGGATGACTGCGAGCCGGGTGGCATCCCCTTGACCGACAAGGGCGCCTTCGGTGACTTGGGCCTTGCCAATGCGACCGGAAATGGGGGCGGTGACGGTGGCGTAGCTGAGATTCAGCTCGGCCGTGGCCAGCGCGGCCTTGGCGGCGAGCACATCCGCGGCGGCGATGGTTACGGCCGACTCGGAGTTGTCGGCATCTTGTTTGCTAACCGCATTCACCGCGACGAGTTCGCGCAGGCGGCTGACTTGGTTTTTCGCTTGTTTCGCACTTGCTTCCGCCCGGGCGAGGTTGGCGGTGGCGCTGTCATGCGCCGCTTGCAGGGGTGCCGGATCGATTTGGAAAAGGACATCACCCGCGGTGACGTCGGCCCCTTCGGCGAAGGTTTTTTTCAGCAGGATTCCCGACACCCGGGCCCGGATCTCCGCGGTACGCATGGCGTCGATGCGACCCGGCAAATCGCGGGTGATCGTAACCGTTTCGGAAGCAGCCGGGAGGAAGGAAACCGCGGCCGGGGGCATTTGTGGCGGCTTCGCGGCGGGTTTCTTCCCGCAACTTGGTAAGAAGAGCCAGATGGCGGAGAGCGGAACGAAGAGAATAGGACGCATCATAGGTAGGAAAAGGCTCGGCCGAACAAGCGATCGGGTGGCTTTAGATATCGCCTCGAATTTCGAAATCGGAAGGACTTTGATGTTTCCATACTGGTAACTTTAGATTACCAGTCCCCGCGGATGGAACTGAGACATTTGCGATACTTTGTGGCCGTCGCCGAGGAACTGAGTTTCCGGAAGGCTGCCGAGCGTCTGAATATCAGCCGGCCGGCG
>JAYWDF010000923.1:0-3135 GCA_043779985.1 Akkermansiaceae bacterium
CGAAGAGATGATCATGTGGCGAGATCCTTACGTGAAGGGACCGTTGCCACGCGAACTAACACCGGAAGAGATCGAAGAGGGTAAGCGTGCCGCTGCCGCGTCTCTCGCTATCGCTCAAGAAGCATGGGAGAAGAAGAAGGAAGAGGCAGCTCCGCTGCTTCGCCAACTTTTGCCACCGGGCCAGAGCGACCCTGATGCGAAGATCGTAGAGGCAGAAGACGGCTCCGCCGCCCTCCGCCGAGACGCTGCCGCATCGAGGTTGCTAACGGCGGTCAAGGAGCGTGCGCTGGATGACCTCGCTCGCAAGTATGGAGTAGAGAAGGTGTTTCAGGACGAAGATGGGAAGAAGCTAAAGCTCTCCGGCGAGTCGCTTGGCCCGATTTACATCCAAGGGAACGATACGCTATCTGCCGCAGGCATAAGCGCGGATGAGCTTTGGCCAATCCAGAATAATTCATCCCTGCCGGGATTTTTCCCGTGGACCTACACAGAGAGCAATACCGGACTGAATCTCACGGGGGCTGGCCAGACCCTTGGAATGTGGGAGGTGGACGGCGCGGTGCGCCCGTCTCACATCGAAATGGGGACGGCACGGATTTTTCAGAAGGACACGGCTTCCCTCGATCTGACGAGCCACGCGACTAACGTAGCAGGCACGATGGCCGCGAGCGGTGTGGGGACGCTTTTCAGTAACTTTTATGAGAGCCGAGGTGTCGCCTATCAGTCGAATGTTTTTGCTTACGAGACCAACTCAAATTTCAAAACCGAAAGGGAAAATGCGGCGGCTGGGAACGGGACTGATCCAGCAGTTCGAGCTGCTAATCATTCTTGGGGGTTTACTTGCGGCTGGAGACGCGAAGATATTGATATTAGCGCCGCAACTAATTTGCAGTGGGTGTGGTATGGCCCAACCCAAGCGAGCTTTCAAGAAGATCACAAGTTTGGTTTTTATCTTCCCAACCAAATCGCCGGACTGGACAATGGCTGCACACAAATAGACCTGTTTCTGCAGTCACAAGCTAATCAGCATTTGATGGTCTATTCTTGTGGGAATGACAGGACTGAAGGTCCCGGTGTTTCACCGGGAACATATTACTACCGAACGACGCAGACGACGTGGACTGCTGTCAGCGCAGCATCTTTTCCCCGCGATTGGGATGATGGGGATGCAGGCTTTTACGATACCCTCGCGCCTCCGGGCACGTCGAAGAATGTGCTTACGGTTGGTTCATGTGAGGATGTTTTCCATACTGTCGGATCGAATCTACTTATCGGCTTTGGTCCTACTTCGGTCGTCAACGCTTCATCATTTAGCGGAGCGGGTCCGACGGATGATGGCCGGATCAAGCCGGATTTGGTAGCCGTTGGCTCGCCTTCGCAGACGATCCGTCAGCCTCTCGGCTTGATGAGCGGCAGCCCACTTGCAGCTGTCATCACGGCTCCCAACTCCGCCACGAACAACAACTATTCGGTCGGCATCCAAGGCACGAGTT
The DNA here is from genome assembly GCA_043779985.1 of Akkermansiaceae bacterium. Classification (GTDB taxonomy): domain Bacteria; phylum Verrucomicrobiota; class Verrucomicrobiia; order Verrucomicrobiales; family Akkermansiaceae; genus Luteolibacter. The sequence goes on from JAYWDF010000923.1 coordinate 1,494, forward strand.
TCTCGGCACCTGCGGTGACCGGCGCACTTGGCCTCGTGATGCAGCGCAGGGCGCAGCTTTATCCGACATTGCCTGCTTCGCAGGCATGGCGGGGCTCGACGCTCAAGGCTATCGCAATCAATACTTGTGACGATGTGGGAGCGCAGGGACCGGACTATCACCTTGGTTATGGCGTGATGAACGCCCGCAAGGCGGCTCTCGCTGTGGCTGCTGATCACGCGAGCGGACGTGGTTCACTCATTAAGGAGTTCAGCCTCTCTCCAAGCCAGTCTGCCTCATGGGTAGTGAAGTGCGATGGCACGCAGCCGTTGTCTGTTACTTTGCCTTGGAGTGATGTTCCCGGCCCCGCATTGACGAGTATCACTGGACCAGACGCGCAGAACGCGATGCTGGTCAACAATCTCGACCAGAAGGTCGAATATCTCGGACCGGATGTGACGACCCTTCCTGTACAGACAGCAGTGTTTTCGACTTTCCTTCCGTGGACTCTCAACCCTGATCTGACGACCAAGAGCGCGACGACTCGCGCTTTGGCTGCGGTTCGCGGCGTGGACAACCGCAACAACGTCGAGAAGGTTTCCATCGTTAGTCCTGCGGCTGGTCGCTACCGCATTACCGTCACCCACTCAGGCGGACTACCCGGTAACCCAGCCCCAAGCACTCAGATCGTTTCCGCCGCCCTTAGCGGAGTGACACCCGAGTTGCCGACGATTACATCCTTAGCGGCATCACCGACAGCGACTGAGTTCATTCTGAGCTTCACCGCCGATCCGGGAGCGTTCTTCACGATTCAGAGTTCACCGGATTTGGTGACGTGGACGGATAAGGGATCGGTGCTTGCGGAGACTGTGACGAACTCGGTGATCGTCACTTCCGGCATTGGCGATCCCAAGCTCTTTTGGCGCATGAGAAGAGGACAATGAGCGGCGCACTACTAATCGCAGGCATTGTAGCCGCCGTGGCCTTCGGCCCGGCGGCCCATGCAGCTGTAGTCATCACCGCGTTTTCATCGCCTCTCGAGATTTACGATGACTTTTTTGGGATTTATTATCCGATCGACGTAGATAAAAGCGGATCGACGGACTTTACATTCGCAACTAGTTTCCAAGGAACTGTATTGCAGATGCCAGTTTCGAGCCGTGGGGTAATTCGACTTGATCCTCCTCCGAATGTCGGAGGACCTCCGGTCCCGCTTGCTATTGGATATTTGATCGGAGTTACTCTCGATCCCTCTGAATTTCAGGATCTTTATTGGGACAGTAACAATTTGACGATAGTCCAAGTTCTTAGCACAGGCTCAGGGAGTGCTTTCAGCGGACGGGGTGCTATTGGCATCGAATTCCAAGCAGCGGATGGAGTTCATTATGGGTATTTTGACATCAGTGCGGGGCCGGGATATGCGGGGATCACGCTTTTCGGGTGGGCATACGAGTCGCAGCCGGGAGTTGCAATTTTGGTAGGCCAGGTTCCAGAGCCTTCCACTTTGATTTTGGCTGGTGTGGCTACAGCGTTCCTTCTGTTACGTTACCGAAGAGAATGAAGACAGCAGAATCGGGTCGAGGTGACGGGATTGCGCCCGTCACCCCTCCCACACCACCGGACATGCGGGTCCGCATCCGGCGGTTCCTATCAGACGACGGGG
>JAYWDF010000924.1:0-3119 GCA_043779985.1 Akkermansiaceae bacterium
ACGCCACGGATACCGCCGCGGTGAATGTTACCAAGTGGTGGAGATTGATTCCGACAATCGGACTCTCAGGGCACACGATGTGAATGGCCGAATCGGGCAATGGATCCGCTGGTGCGACTGCGGGTTGTTCGACGAGATCGGTTGGGACTGGCTGAAGAACCATCTGTCGGCGGAAGCGGTGGAGCTCCTCTCAGCGTTTGATGGTGTGGAATCGCTCAAGCTCCGTCCCGATCTACGCATCGCGTTGGTCCATCGCATTCCAGAGCTGAAGACCCGGATTCCCGATGTCACCAGGTCCCGCGAATCCCACCCGCAACAGCCCTAACTCGATTCACCCCTCCATGTCACCCGCTCCGTCAGGCACCCGCATCCAAGTCATTTCCAACAGGTTTCACCATCGCTATCGGGTGGGAAACATCTACCGCGTCCATCAGATCTTCGAGGACGGCACCATCACGGCCACCGACGATCAGGGCATCGAAGGGGACTTCTTGGTCTGGGCCGATTGCGAGGCGGTCGGCATTGGTTGGGAATGGCTGCGCGAGAATCTGGACAAGCGTTCGGTGGATCTGCTCGGCGCCTTCGACGGACTCCAAAACCTGCACCTCCGACATGACGTGGAGACCAAGCTCATCGCCTCTATTCCCAACCTCGCCGACAAAATTGTCCAGATCCTTCCGGAAGTCGAGGAGGCGCTCGCCATCTTCAAGAGTGCGTTCCAGCAGGTCGATTTCGACGATGATTTTGACGCCAAACCGGGATGGCATGGCGGGGTTTACCCCTGCCCGACTTCCATCCCCGCCTCCTCAACCTCACCGCACTCGGACCCGGCGACAACGGGATGAACCGGCACTGGTTCCCGGCGGCTAGCCCGACAGTTGCTGGCCATTGTTGAAACAGGCTGATTTACCCGCAAGGACTCACCACGACACGTTTTGTCGTGGGCCTGATGGAGAGTCGGTTTCGTGAACCACCCCCGACTCGATCACAGCCAATTTCAAGAAGCCCTCATCGCCGCAAACCGGCATTTCGCAGAGATCCGGAAAAAGTATCCAAACTTGCGAGCCTACCTCGTGCTGTCGTTGCGGGGCGGTCAGACAAAGCTCGACGGCGAACTGACCGATTCAATCCGCGAATTCCCCTCTCTATTGGTGGATAGCACGGCCAAAACCAAAACGCTCGAACTCATCAAAAAGCTGAAACCAAAGGAGTCAACCAAACCGGAACAGATCCAATTGAAAGAAGAGATCAAGAAACTGGCGAAGGACCTAGAATTCGACGGAAGTGTTCAAGTCGAACTCCGCTTTCACGATCTGGACTACGACTTGATTTGGAAACTACAATCCGACGACTTGGTGGACCGCGAGTTCACGCCACAGACTAGAGCATCCATCAGAATCGTCGTGGGCACTATTTGTCGCTTCGCCGAATCCACTCGATCTACCTATTAGATTTGGGTTCTTGCTGCGAGATTCATTGGCTCGACAACATGCGTTTCCATATTCCCGAGAAAGCGCCTTGTATGGTGATAGTCGGTTCCGTCGGACAGTCCCGCAACCGACTTCCCCTGGGTTCTCTCGGATTCTGTGGACCGAGCCGTTGAACCCCTAAAGACAAACCGCAACCGAATGCAAGCCTCTTAGGTCATCGTAAATTCTGGCCTTGCCACTCGAATCGTCCCACATGGCAAAGACACGCGGCCATTTGTCATGGTCGGTGGATTCATTCTGACTGACGGTTGCTGCCCATCCCCGAAATCGCGCGATTCTCGGCATGAACTGGAGAAATGTTACAATGTTCCAGCCCTCCGATTTGGAGGACACTGCCGGATCGGCTTTGTCGAGCGATGCCGGAGTCCAAGGTGGAACATTGACGCTTGAAGTCTTCCAACATCTTTTGGAGGCGATCAGCAAAATCCTTCTCATATGCTTTAATCGCCTCTATATCGAAGTAGGAACCATCCCATTGCGCCAAATCAAAATTCAAAACACCTATTGCGTGATTTCGCCGATTCTCCAGCGGGTGCAGGTCTTCTGTTCCTTTCTCCGGGGAAATGAATAGTCCCAGCAGCGGAACATCCTGGCTTCCGTAATGATATAGATAGGTCGACATCTGAAAAAGATCCGCTCGGCTGACTCCGCCCTTGGCTGTTTTGCCTACAGCCGTGTAAGCCTTAAACTTTGCATCGAGAATAGCGACAGGAAACCCGTTCTCGTTTTCGATAATAATATCCGGTCGAATCTCCCGTTTCTGTCCACTTATGAGCCATTGCCCGCCTGTTTCATTTGGATTAATAACCCTGTAGTTTGACGGAAGATACCTTGTCAAAATGGCCTGAAGGTAATTCTCCCAAATCTCAGAAACATCGATGAAGAACGAGGCATCCCCAGGCGAAGCTGTGGAGGTGGATGCACCAAAACGGCGGATGATCGCTTTGCACACCTGCATCAACGGTCGATAACCCTCGGACATTCGCGTGTAGCGGATGCGGTCTATCTCTTCGGACCGGACTTCACAAGCCTTCACCCCAAATGCAGCAAGCCGCTCGTCGTAGCCGACTATGTCGTTTAAAAGCATCGCAAATGCGCGATTTCGCGCAAGCATTCGAAATACGAACCGAATGGTTCGATTGATCGTAGTGTCAATCGTCAGTGGAGAATGGACGCAGCAAAACTTGCTTTGATCGGCGACATTTTCCCGTATCTGCCTATGGACATCAAGGTGCCCTTTAAAGAAGCGATCGTTCGTTCGTTTTTCTCGATACTCCTTAGGAATGTGAAACCTTCGCAATGCCTGGTTGAAAACGCTTCTCCACAACAAGACCAAAATCCACTCCGCGGAATTCTGTTCCGCTTGGATCCCCAAAATCGCGTCGGGAGGCACGTAGATGCCAGTGGTATATTGTAATAGGTAGTGAAGGATGCTCGTTCCCCAGCGCGGCTTGATTTCGATCGTTATGATGGAGCCATTTTCGTCCCACTTCCAAGGAATTTCAGTCGAATAACTACCGATATAATGAGAAAGATCGGTGTGGAAAACTAAGATGAAAAATCAGCGCCAGGGCATGTGATCCTGCGGCTCAGCCAGCCGTTGGCGGGTCGGCACGGCTTGGGGAGGAT
>JAYWDF010000925.1:0-3113 GCA_043779985.1 Akkermansiaceae bacterium
CGGAAATCCGGCGCCGCCACCCGTCGCGCGACGATCACGCATAGGTATCTCGGGCAACAGTCCGGGCAGGGGGGGAGGGCTTGAGCGCCATGTATTTCCACCACCGGGGCGTTGGCCTCTCGGCACCAGGATCTGAGTTCTCGAGCTGTGAAGAATGGGCTGACTTTCGCGGCCACCCGTACAAATGGAGGATGCGGCCGCATCAACCATTTGTATGGTTCAGTCGTGAGTGGTATGGTTGATCTTCAGTTTTTTACCTTGAATCAAGGTGGTGCGCCCTGAGTGGATCAAGCCTTCCGGCTGCGGCCTTTTTTGCCGGCCGGGTATTTCACCGACTTCATCGCCGGGGCCGGGGTGTCATTTTTCAAAGCGGCGATCTGGTCGCGGAGATGGGCTGCGCGTTCGAATTCCAGCCGCGACGAGGCGTCGCGCATTTCCTCCTCAAGCTCGGAAATGACCCGGAGCTTGTCATAGGTCTGCACGTCGTCAGCGACCATCGAGCTGTTGAGTTTCTCGGCCTGCTCCCGTTCCTTCTCGTGGGTGTGGAGGCTGTGTTGCAGCGCCCGCTTGACGCTCTGCGGAGTGATGCCGTGCGCTTCGTTGTGCGCCTGCTGGCGGGCGCGGCGGTAGGCGGTGATGTCGATGAGCGCCTGGATCGAATCGGTGATCTTGTCGCAGAAAAGCACGCATTCGCCGCCGATGTGGCGCGCGGCGCGGCCCGCCGTCTGGATCATGGAGGTCTCGTTGCGCAGGAATCCCTCCTTGTCCGCGTCGAGGATGCATACCAGCGAGACTTCAGGTAGATCGAGGCCTTCGCGGAGCAGGTTGATGCCTATCAGGATGTCGAATGTTGCTGCGCGCAGCTGCCGGAGGATTTCCACCCGCTCCACCGCGTCGATGTCGGAGTGGAGGTAGCGGCACTTGAGTCCGGTGCCTTGCAAATATTCCGCCAGGTCCTCGGCGGTTTTCTTTGTTAGGGTGGTCACCAGCACCCGTTCGTGACGCTCGACGCGCTGGCGGCAGAGTTCGATGGTCTCGTCGATCTGCCCTTTGAGCGGCCGCAGGATCAGCACCGGGTCCAGCAATCCGGTGGGCCGGATGATTTGCTCCACCACCAGAGGCGTGCCGCGCCGGGTGGGGTCGAAGCGGTCCACCGGCTCCTCATTGCCGCTTGGTTTGACCTTGAGTTTTTTGAAATCGAACATCGCCACTTTCACGCCGTTCACCTCGGATTTCACCGGGATGAAGGACTTGTTTTCCGGGCGCGAGTTGACGATCTCGAAGGGGCCGGGCGTGGCCGAAACATAGACCCGCTGGCCGGTCATTTGCATGAACTCCTCGAAGCGCAGCGGCCGGTTATCCATCGCGCTGGGCAGGCGGAAACCATGGTCCACCAGCACCGTCTTGCGGCTTTTGTCGCCCTCATACATCCCGCCCACCTGCGGGATCGTGGCGTGGCTCTCGTCCACCAGCAGCAGGAAATCCCGCGGGAAGAAATCCAGCAGCGTGTAGGGGCGCGCGCCCGGCTCGCGACCGGTGATGTGGCGCGAGTAATTCTCGATGCCTTGGCAGAATCCCATCTCCGCCATCATTTCCAGATCGTAGTCCGTCCGCATCCGCAAGCGCTGGGCCTCGATGAGCTTGCCGTCTTTCTCAAACTTCGTCACCTGCCCGTCGGCTTCTTTGCGGATTTCCACGGTGGCCCGCTTCATCTTGTCGCCGGGCGTCACGAATTGCTTCGCCGGGAAAAACGTGTGCGTCTCAAGCCGGTCGATGGCGTGGCCGGTGAGCGTGTGAATGCTGGTGATGCGCTCCACCTCGTCGTCGAAAAACTCCACCCGGATCGCCGTCTCATCGAGGTAGGCCGGATGCACCTCGACCACGTCGCCGCGCACCCGGAATTTCCCGCGGCCGAAGGCGATGTCGTTGCGCTCGAACATCATTCCCACCAGCGAGCTGAGAAACTCCTCGCGCGTGAGTTTCTGCCCGACCCACACCGGCACCATCATGTTCGCGTAATCCTCCGGCGATCCCAAGCCGTAGATGCAGGACACCGAGGCCACCACGATCGTGTCTTGCCGGGTGAGCAGCGAGCCCATCGTGCTGAGCCGCAGCCGCTCGATCTCGTCATTGATCGACGAGTCTTTCTCAATGTAAGTATCGCTGCGCGGGATGTAGGCCTCGGGCTGATAGTAGTCGAAATACGAAACGAAATATTCCACCGCATTGTGGGGGAAGAAGTTTTTGAACTCCGAGTAGAGTTGTGCGGCCAAGGTCTTGTTATGGCTCATGATCAAGGTCGGCTTGCCGTGGTTCTTGATCAGATTCGCCATCGTGAACGTCTTGCCGGAACCCGTCACGCCGAGCAGCGTCTGATGGTGATTCCCCGCCGCGAGCGATTTCGAGAGCTTCTCAATCGCCTGTGCCTGATCCCCCTCAGGCTGGTAGTCACTCACGAGTCGAAATGGCATCCGTGGCGGAGTCATAAACCCGCATCGGCCGACCTGCAAGGGCTCACCCGCGCCGCCACCGCTCGCTTTTCAGCAGGCCCCACTCGTAGGTTTGACGCCGGGTTAGGGAAAATCCGGCTTTTTGCAGCTCGCCATCCGGGGAAATGAGCACCCGCGCGGGCAGTCGGCAGACCACGCGGAAGAACGCATACAACAGCGCGAGGATCATCCGGCTGCGCCATCTCGCGGGACCGGTTGCTGCGATTTCGAAATCCGCCAGCAACCAATCCGCTTCCGGCACCGCCATCCGGCCCAAGCGGGCCACGAGCACCGCCAGCTCGGGCGCCGGGAAGCAATCCAGGAAAAAATTTGTCACGATCAGATCAAATGCTCCCTGCGGTCCCTCCCATTTCAGTAAATCCGCCCGCACGAACTCCACCCGCTCCGACTCCACCATGCGCTTTGCAATTTCCAACATCCGCACGCTATCATCCACCACCATGATTGCGGCATCAGGAAATCGCCGCACACATTCCGGCAGGAAGCGCCCGTGGCCTTCGCCCGCCAGCAGCACCCGTCGCGGCACCGGGATCTCATTGAGAAACGCCACCCGGCAGCGCTGCAATTTCCCGCCGGCGGCGATCGCCTCCATCGCCCGGTAGA